>NZ_JBEGDJ010000014.1:0-90038 GCF_040191335.1 Nocardioides sp. YIM 152588
GGGACGCGGCCGCTGGGGAGCGCGCCGCCGCGGCGGCGTCGCTGGCCGCGCTGCGCGCCACCCCCTGGCCGGGCGAGCGGCTGCTCACCGACTGACCCCCCTGCCGGCCCGTGGGGGCGTCGTCACATCCAGATTGGCCCCTCAAGCCCCGGTTTCGGGGCCAATCTGGATGTGACGACGCGAAGACAGGCTCACCCGCAGGGGGCGATCTCGCGGAACGCGCTGCGGTGGAAGACGATCGGCTCCACGTCCGCGTCCATCAGCAGCGCCTCGACCCGGAGCACCACGATGTCGTGGTCCCCGGCCTCGAAGGTCCGGTGCGGGCTGCACTCCAGCCACAGCGTGGCTCCGGGCACGAAGACCGCGCCGCTCGCGCTGCGCGTCCAGTCCACGCCGGCGAACCGGTCGGTTCCCCGCGCGGCCAGCGCGCGGGCGACCCCGCCGTGGTCGGAGGCGAGCACCGACAGCCCGACCGAGGGCAGCGCGGCCATGCGCCGCCAGGTGGAGGAGGTCCTCGCGACGCAGACCGAGACCAGCGGCGGGTCCAGCGAGACCGAGGTGAACGAGCTCGCCGTCATCCCGGCCGGCTCGCCCCCGAGGGTGCCGCACAGGGCGGTCACCCCCGAGGGGAAGCAGCCGAACGCCTGCCTCAGCAGCGCCTCGTCGAACGCCGTGATCAGCTTCCGGGCGCCCACGGCGTCAGCACTCCCGGGTCCCGGCGACGACGCCGGCCGGCAGCGCGAAGTCGAGGCGCCGTACGTCGCCCAGGCCGGCCCCGCGCAGCAGCGCCTCGAACTCGGCGAACCGCCGGGCCCGCGATCCCGTCTCGATCCGCATCATCAGGTCGAACATCGGGCCGAACGCCGCCAGCGGCCCCTCGGCGGGGTCGCCCGGCAGCTCGAAGGCCACCACCGTCCCGCCGGGGCGCACCAGCGCGGCAGCCAGGGCGACCAGGCGGGCCGCGTCGGCGTCGTCGACCTCGTGCAGCAGGTGGGAGAGGAGCACCACGTCGTAGCCGCCGCCGGACTCCGCGGGCGCCGCGAGCACCGCCTCCGCGTCCGGTCCGAGCAGGTCGACGGCGGTCAGCGAGATCCGCTCCCGGGCCTCGGGGTCGGTGCTCGCCAGGCCGGCGAGCTCCTCGTCGGCCCACGCGACCACCGGTGGCAGGTCGGCGAGGGTGACCGAGGCGCCCGCGGCGGCCAGCGGGACGGCGTACGAGCCGAGGCCGCCGCCGAGGTCCGCGACCCGGGCGCCCGGCCGGACGCCCGGGAGCCGGGTGAGGTCGGGGCCGGTCTCGCGGGCGAGGACGACCAGCGCGCGCAGGAAGTTCAGCGACTGCGCGGGGTCGGCGTCCAGCCGCGAGCGCCAGGAGTCGATCTGCCGCTCGCCGGTGCGGATCGTCGCCTCGAGCGACTGCCACACCCCGGCGAAGAACGCCTCCTTCTCCGCCACCAGCCGCAGGTCGCCGCCGGCGGCCAGGCGTCGCGACGTGGGCGTCGCGACGTAGACCGTGGTCGGGACGGCCGGGGTCGCCGTGACCAGGCCGAGGCCGGCCAGCGAGTCCAGCAGCGCCACCGTGGTGGCCGGGTCCGTGCCGAGCCGCCCGCTGACCTCGTCGGCCGGCAGCGGCTCGGCGGAGAGCAGGTCGAAGACGCCCACCCGCGCGGCCGCGGTGAGCGCCGCCGCCTGCTGGTAGCCGGTCATCAGGTCGATGACCCCGAAGACACCCGGGTCGCTCATCGCCGCGCTCCCTTCCGCGAGCTCTTCCGCATCGTCCGGTAGGCCTTCAGGCCCTGGGTCAGCCCCCGCACCTCGGTCGAGACCCGCGCGCCGAGCCCTCCGCGCGCGCCGACGGGGGTGGTGACCGCGGCGGCCGCCGCCGTCCCCGACGCCCCGGTCAGGCCGCCGCCGGGATCCTGGCCGGCGCCGGCCAGGAAGAGCCAGGGCAGCTCGGTGCGCTGGTCGGCATGGCCGGGGGTACGCCACCCGAGCAGCTGGTCGAGGGTGTTGTCGAGGTGGTTCGGGGAGCCGTCGCCGCCGATCCGGCGCTGCCAGGTCAGCGGCCCGGAGACCACCACGTCGACGGCGCCGGCGCGCAGGTCGACGCCGATCAGCTTCGAGGTGTGGTCGACCAGCCGCTCGCCGGCCTCGCGCTCGAGCTCGGCGGTCCAGGGGCCGTCGGCCCGCTCCAGCGGCACGATCGAGGAGAGCCAGGTCGCGCCGCCGGCCACCCCGGCCGGCTGGGCGACGTCGCCGACCATCGACCAGGGGGAGGCCGGCAGCTGGCCGGCCATCACCTCGGCGAAGCCGCGGCGGACGTCGCCGGGCTCGGCGCAGGCGTACCAGATCGAGTCGCCGTCCTCCCACGGCAGCGCGACCCGCTCGGACTGCACGATCGTCACGGTCAGCTCGGCGACGTTGAAGTGCCCGCTGTGCAGGTCGGCGCCCGCGGCCCGGAGCGCGGGGGCCTCGTCGGCCAGCAGCGCGGTGGTGCGGGGCACGCCGATCGTGGAGACCACGGCGTCCGCCGTGAGCACCGTGCCGTCGGCGAGGGTGACCGCGCCGCCGCCGGCCCAGGTGGGGCCGCTGGTGCCCATGACGGCGCCGGACCCGGAGGAGACGGAGCCGCCGTACGCGCCCTTCTTCGAGGCGGTGGGGCCGCTGGTGGCGTCCGCGAGCGCGGCCGGGGCGTCGGCCGGCGGCGGGGCCACCGCGGAGGTGGTGGCGATCCCGACCACGGGGGAGTCGACCCGCACGATGCCGCCGGCCGCCTCCAGCGCGGCGACGAGGCCGCGGGTGAGCGCGGCGGAGCCGCCGACCGGGCGGACCGACGTGCCGCCGTGCGCGAGCGGCAGCATGAACGCGAACAGCCCGGTGCCCGGCGCCCACGCCGGGACCTGCGCGTGCGAGGCCTGCAGCGCCAGCGCGGCCCGCGTGTAGGGGTCGTCGAGCTGGGCCTCGATGACGGTCTCGGCGGGCTGGATCATCAGCCGGAACAGCTCGTCGCCCCCGGGGACGGCGGCCAGCGCGGCACCGATCTGGGTGAGCGTCGGCGGCGTCTCGAAGGTGCCGAGCATCGAGAAGAGGGTGTCGGAGAGCTCGACCAGCCCCCGGTACGCCGGCGCGTCGGCCCCGAGCCCGGGCAGCGTGCGCTCCAGGTCGGTCCAGAACACCCGCTGCGTGCCGTCGCCGAAGTGGAACCCGGCCGCGACGGGGTGCGGCCGGTAGTCGATGTCGAGGCCCAGCTCGGTGGCCACCGGGTGGATGCCGCCGTGCTCCCAGGCGCCGCGCTCGACGAGCACGCCGCTGGGGTGGGTCTCGGTCCAGACGCAGCCGCCCGGCTCGGAGCCCTGCTCCAGCACCGTGACGGCCCAACCGGCGCGGGCCAGCCGGACGGCGGCGACCAGGCCGTTGTGGCCGGCGCCGACGACGATCGCGGATCCCTTCCGCTGCTCGTTCGGGCGGTTCACCGCGCACCTCCCGCCACCGGAGCCAGCACCGAGTGGCCGGCGGCGGCCAGGCCGGAGCCCGCGGCCAGGTCGGCCATCAGCGGCCGGCACCGCGCGATCTGCGCGGCCTCGTCGACGCTCGTGCAGGCGTGGTCGGCGACCACCTGCCGCCCGTCGACCCACACGTCGCGCACGGAGCGCGGCGAGGCGCCGTAGACGAGCTGGCCCAGCGGGTCGTGCAGCACGGCGACGTCGACGGTGTCCTGGAGCAGCACCAGGTCGGCTCGCTTGCCCGGCTCCAGCGAGCCGATCAGGTCGTCCAGGCCGAGCGCGCGGGCGCCGTCGATGGTGGCCATGGTGAGCACGTCGAGCGCGTCGAGCGCGGTCGGGTCGAGGGTGTGCACCTTCTGCAGCAGCGCGGCCATCTTGATCGCCTGGAGCATGTCCTGGCTGTCGTTGGACGCGGCGCCGTCGGTGCCGATGCCGACGGGGACGCCGGCCGCCCGCAGCGCGGGGACCGGGCAGACGCCCGAGGCGAGGATCATGTTGGCGACCGGGTTGTGGGCGATCGCGACGCCGGCGTCGGCGAGCAGCGCGATCTCGCCGGCGTTGAGCCAGACCCCGTGCCCGGCGATGAGCGGGCGCTCGAAGAGCCCGAGGCGCTCGGCGTGCTCGACGGTGCGGCGGCCCCAGCGCAGCTGGGCGGTGGTCAGCTCCTCGCGGACCTCGGCCAGGTGGGTGTGCACCGCGTGGCCGCCGGCGCGGCACCAGGCGACCCCCTCGGCGAGCAGGTCGTCGGACTGCCCGAGCAGGGTGCCGATGCCGTAGCGGTACTCGACCAGCGGGGTGCCGGCGGCGGCGTCGAGCAGCGCCTGCTGCTCGGCCATCACGTCGTCGATCACCGCCGTCGGGGCGACGCCGGCCTCGACCAGCGGCACGTCCTCGGCGCCGTAGGAGACGACGCCGCGCAGGCCGGCCCGCTCCAGCCCGGCGACCACGCCGACCGACGCGGCCGAGCCGAGGTTGCCGTGGCAGAACATGTCGTTGACGGTCGTGACGCCGGAGAGCAGCATCTCGACGGCCCGCAGCGCGGTGCCCTCGGCGGCCATCTCCGCGGTGAGCGCCTCGCCCAGCGGGCCGACGATGCCGGCGCCCCAGGCGAAGAGCGAGAGCTCGGAGCCCATCCCGGTGCCGAGCGCCTCCGACAGGTGGGTGTGGGTGGAGACCAGGCCCGGCAGGACCAGCCCGGTGCCGTCGCCGAAGACCTCCAGCGCGGGGTGGGCGGCGGCGAGGTCGCGGTAGGGGGCGACGGCGACGATCTCCCCGTCGCGGACGTGGACCGCTCCGTCGGTGATCACGCCGTCCAGGTGGACGCCCGGGGTGCGGTCCCGGTCCAGGGGGCCGGGGACGCCGGCCATGGTCAGGACGTGGCGGCCCCTGACCAGGAACTCGCCCCGGTGTGTGGTGGTGCTCAACGTGCTACTCCTTCTGGGGGATCGGCGTCACGCCAGCCGGCCGCACTCCGCGCAACGCGATGAACCGGGTGCGGGTCAGTTCGTCGAGGGTCCAGCCGAGACCCTCCCGCCCCGCTCCGGCCAGCCCCACGCCGCCGAACGGCACGATCGGGGGGCGGTAGTTGTTGGTGCCGTTGACCACGACACCGCCGAAGTCGAGGTCCCCGGCGATGCCGAGGGCCGTCGTGACGTCGGAGCTGAAGACCGCGGCGGTCAGCCGCAGCGAGGTGGCGTTCGCCAGTGCCGTCGCCTCCGCGTCGGAGTCGACGACGGCGACCGGCACGACGGGCCCGAAGATCTCGTCGTCGTGCAGGACCGCGGCGTGCGCCGGTACGTCGGCCAGCACCGTCGGCGCGAACCAGGCGCCGTCCGGGGCGGAGCCGAGCGCGCGTCGCGCGCCCGCGGCGACCGCGGCCCGCACCTGCGCCTCGACGCGGGCGGCGGCTCGGTCGTCGATCAGGGGGCCGAGCCGGGCGCCGTCGGCGAGCGGGTCGGCCGGGGTGACCTCGCCGAACGCGGCGACCAGCCGCTCGGTCAGCTCGCCGGCCACGGAGCGGTGGGCGATGACGCGCTTGGTGGCCGCGCAGGCCTGGCCGTTCATCAGCAGCCGGCCGCGCAGCGTCTCGGAGACGACCAGGTCGAGGTCGGCGTCGGGCCGGACGATCGCCGCGCCGTTGCCGCCGAGCTCCAGGTGCAGCGGGCGCAGCAGGTGGGCGGTGGCGCGGGCGACGGCGACGCCGGCACCGACCGAGCCGGTGAGGGAGACGGCGTCGACGCCGTCGGCCGAGCAGAGCGCCGCGGAGACCTCGGCGTCGGCGTACACCTGCTGGAGGACGCCGGCCGGGAGGTGGCGCTCGAGGACCGCCAGCACGGCCGCGGTGGTCAGCGGGTTCTGCGGGGGGAGCTTCACGATGGCGGTGTTGCCGGTCGCGAGCGCGGCGGCGGCCTTCTCCATGGTGAGCTCGACGGGGAAGTTGAACGGGATCACCGCGACGACGACGCCGAGCGGCACCCGCTCCACGATGGTGAGGTCCCGCTCGCCGCCCGGCAGCGAGCCGGTCGGGGCGAGCTCGCCGGCGGCGGTGCGGCCCAGCTCGGCGTTGCGGCGCAGGAGGTTGATCGCGCCGAGGACCTCGTGGTGGGCCTGGGGGAGGATCTTGCCGGACTCGCGGGCGTGCAGCGTCGCGAGCTCGTCGACCCGGGTGGCGAGCTCGTCGGCGGCCGCGACCAGGAGCGCGGCGCGCTGCCAGGGGGCCGCGGCGCGCCAGTCGGGGAGCGCCCGGCGGGCGCGGCCGAGGAGCTCGGGGACCCGGGAGAGGTCCGCGGCCTCGATCGTGCCGAGGTCGCCGCCGACGCCGGGCGCGGCGATGGTGCGGGTGCCGGCCGGGCTGGTCGCGGGGCTCGTCATCGGGTCAGCTCGTCGATCCGGGCGACCAGGCGCGAGGTCAGCTCGGGCAGGCCGAGCGGGGTGTCGTGGCCGTCGCCGCGGGCGTAGACGGCGGCGACCGCGCGCGGGCCGGCGGACCGGCCCTCGGCGGCGAGGCGGGCGGCCAGGTCGGCGCGGGCCTCCTCCGTCCAGGCGCGGGTGGGCAGCGGCTCGGTCCGTCCGGGGATCGCCTCGAGGAACATCTTGTGGGTCAGCCCGGGGGAGACCCAGCCGAGGACCGCGGTCCACGTGCCGTCCAGGCGGTCGAGGGTGGCGGCGACGGTGCCGGACATCTCCCGGACCATGCGGGCCAGGGCGGCCCGCTCGTTCGCTCCCCAGGCCCAGGAGCCGTCCGCGCGCCGGACCGCGGTGCAGTCGTCGCGCTCGGGGGAGACGGAGGTGCCGCGGGCCTCGAAGAGCCCGGGGTCGTCGTAGGAGGTCGCCGGCGACTGGCCGCCGCCGAGTGCGGCGGGCGCGAGCATCGTGTGCTCGTAGGGCACCAGGCCGAGGGGCTCGCTCATCACGATCCGGTCGAGCGCGACGCCGTCGCGCACCAGCGGGGCGGTGGCGAGCAGGTCGCCGGACTCGCCGGGGTCGAGCGCGTCGAGGAGCTCGGGCGGGCCGTCGTACGGCGCGCTCGGCCGCCAGCCGGCGGCGAGCAGCGCGGCGTTGATGGCGCGGTGCTCGCGCGAGGTGCAGTAGGGCTTGTACTTGGTGCACGGCACGAGCAGCGCGATCCGGGAGTCGGCGCCGTCGACCGGTGCGGGGGTCCACTCGTCGCGGACGTAGTCGAGCCAGGGCGCGACCCGGGGGTGGGTCAGCGCGTCGACGTTGGCCTGCGGCGAGTAGAACCGCATGCTGTCGTCGAGGACGAACGGCGCCCGGATCTTGCGGCGCGAGGACGCCAGTCGGGCGTCCGGGTGGAGCGCCGCAAGATCGCGGGCGGCCGTCGTCATGGTGCTTCTCAGCCGCCGATCGACTCGTCGATGAACTGGTTGGTGGCCAGCTCGTCGGCGGTGAGGCCCTCGGCGTCGACGTCCGGGTTCTCCGAGACGATGTCCAGCAGCTCCTGGACGCGGTCCATGTCGAACTTGCCGGTCACGCCGTCCTCGCTGTCGGCGAGGATGCCGATCTCGACGCCCTTGTCGTGGGCGTAGTTCGCCGCGTCGAGGTCGTACTGCCAGGCGTTCTGGTACTCCTCGACGAGCTCGACGATGAGGTCGTTCGTCGCGGCCGGGTCGGTCCGGTAGTCCAGCTGGGCCTGCTGCATCATCGGGACGAGGAGCTCGAGGCAGTCGGCCTTGTCCTCGATGTCGGAGGAGTTGACCACGACCGACTGGAAGTACTCGGGGTAGCCGGCCTCGTCGAGCAGCTGGCCCTTGATGTTGAACTCGCCCCACACGCCGTTGGAGTAGAGGTTCGGCTCGGCGGTCATGAAGCCGATCTCGGCGTTCTCGCCGTTGGCGCCGACGAACGCGGCGGGCTTGTCCTGGGCGCTGCGGTCGAGCTGGTCCTCGTCGAGGACGCCCTCTTCGATCAGGTACGAGACCCAGACCTCGGCCTCGTTGCCGATCATGATCACGGCGTCGGTGTCCTGGAGGTCCGCGATCGTCTCGACCTCGGGGTAGGTGTCGGCGTCCCAGTAGATGCCGTACGGCGACTTCTCCATCGACGCCATCACGGCGGTGACAGGGATCGTCTTCTGGGTCGCGATGGAGTCGCCGACCCGGCTGAAGCCCATCATGATGTCGGGGTCGTCGTTCATCAGCTGCGAGACCGAGGCGTAGCCCACCGACGCGCCGCCGATGCGGATCTCCACCGTGACGCCGGTGTCCTCGCCGGCGTCGAGCAGCGGGCCGGTGACCGACTTCTTGTCGGTGTCGATCACGTAGCCGTCGCCGACCAGCTGGTAGATGCCGCCGTGCTCGGCCTCGGGCTCCCAGTCGCTCTGGATCACGATGTTGGCCGGGCAGACGTCCGCGAGCTCGCCCTCGCCGGTCGCCTCGGGGACCGCCTCCTCGTCGGAGCCGCAGGCCACGAGCGTGCCGCCGATGGCCAGCGTCGCCGTCATCGCGATCAGCGACCGCCGCAGTCTAGGTGTAGTCATCCTTCTTCGTTCCCTTCAACAGTGGTGATGCTGGTTGGGCGGAGGTGGGCAGGCCGCTCGGGTCGAGGCAGCCCAGGTGTGGTGCTGGATGGAAGCGACGGGTACGGCGTCGGACCCTCGCGAGAGTCAGCGGGGAGCACCCCAGGCGGGGCTCCACTTGCCGACAACCCGGCGCCCGAGCGCACCGAAGAACCAGAAGATGACCAGGCCCAGCAGGCAGGTGGCCAGGATGGTCGCGAACAGCTCGGCCGTCTGGACGCGCGACCGGTAGAAGTTGATGAGCAGCCCGAGGCCGCGCGGGCCGCGGCCGAAGAAGAAGTCGCCGACCGTCGCGCCGACCACGGCGAGACCGGCGGCGGTCTGCAGGCCGACGAAGATGTCCGGCAGCGCCGAGGGGCCGAGCAGCTTGGCCATCCGGGTCGCCTTCGAGGTCCCCGCGAGCGTGAACAGGTCGTGCAGCCCGCGGTCGGCGCTGAGGAACCCATTGAGCGGGTTGATGATCATCGGGAACATCGCGATGATCGCGCAGACCACCACCCGGGCGAACAGCTCGAAGCCGAACCACATGCCGATCAGCGGCACCAGGGCGAGGATCGGCACGGTCTGCAGGAAGATCGCCCACGGGTAGAACGAGCGCTCGATCCACTTCGCCTGGGACATCAGGAC
Organism: Nocardioides sp. YIM 152588; assembly: GCF_040191335.1. Classification (NCBI taxonomy): domain Bacteria; kingdom Bacillati; phylum Actinomycetota; class Actinomycetes; order Propionibacteriales; family Nocardioidaceae; genus Nocardioides; species Nocardioides sp. YIM 152588. The sequence goes on from NZ_JBEGDJ010000014.1 coordinate 9,163, forward strand.
CGCCATGGTCAGCCCGATCACGATGGCGACGCCGAGGCCGATCAGCGCGGCCTCCAGGGTGGTCCAGGTGGCGCTCAGGATGTCGCTGCGGACCTTCTCGTCCGAGAGCGCCTCGGTGAAGATCTGGTGGGGCGCCGCGAGCAGGATCTTCCGGTTGTCCGGGAGCACCGCGCGGACGGCGTACCAGAGCGCGATGAAGGTGCAGAACACCCCGAACGGCGGCAGGAACGACTTCAGGAGCCAGCGGGTCACCTTGTTCACGACGCCTCCTCCAGCGACTTCGCGACCGCTCCGGCGAGCTCGGCGAACTCGGCGGTGTAGCGCAGGTCGAGCGAGCGCGGGAAGTCGAACGGGATGTCGTACTCGGCGACGATGCGGCCCGGCCGTGCCGACATGACCACGACGTGGGTGGAGAGGAAGACGGCCTCCTCGACCGAGTGGGTGACGAACAGGCCGGCGAACCGCTCCGCGAGGAAGAGGTCCTGGAGGACCAGGTTGAGCCGGCCGCGGGTGATCTCGTCGAGCGCGCCGAACGGCTCGTCGAAGAGGAAGACCTCGGGCTTCAGGACCAGCGACCGGGCCAGGCTGGCGCGCATCTTCATGCCGCCGGAGAGCTGGCGGGGCAGGTGGTCGTCGAAGTCGCTGAGCCCGACGGTGGCGAGGGCCTCGTCGACGGCCTCGCGCGTGCGTGCCTTGGACATCCCGCTGAGCTCGGCGAGCAGGCCGACGTTGCGGCGCACGTTGCGCCAGGGCATCAGGGTGGCGTCCTGGAAGACGTAGCCGATCGAGTCGGTCGCGAACTCGATGCCGCCGGCGGTCGGCTGGTCGAGGTTGGAGGCGAGCCGCAGCAGCGTGGACTTGCCGCAGCCCGAGGGACCGACGATCGAGACGAACTCGCCGCGGTCGACGGCGAGGTCGCAGGGGGCGAGCGCCTCCACCTCGCCGAAGGTCCGACCGACCCCCTTGAAGGCGACCAGCGGTCGTTTCGTGACCCCGCCGACACCACTCGTGGCTGTGACCGTCACAGGCTTCCCTTCGCGCTTGTCCCTCTGTCTCCGCGGCTGTCCCTGGTACGTCTACGAACCGGGACAGGCCCCGCGGCGTGCCGGGATAGTAGGCAGGGAGACCATCGGCCCTCGCCCGCGTTTACAGCGTCTTTACTGGCCCCTCGATAACTTCTCGGTCGTGTTACCTGCGCAGGGACAAGGGGACAGAGGTGCAGGTCACCGCGGGTGCCGGCCCGGTCGGGCCGGGCAGCCTGTCCCACTGTCCCGCCCGCTGTCTCAGGGCCGTAAAACCGCCGTTTCCATTTGCGGACTTCACCCCAGCGGTATCCGTGGAGCCTCCGAGACTGGCCGCTGACAACCTCAGCAGCGGCTGTCGATCCGGGACGAACAGCTGCGGATTCCACTCAGGAGAAAGCAGCATGAAGGTACCCATCCGCATCGCCGCGATGTTCGCTGCGGCGACCCTGGCGCTCTCCGCCTGCGGCAGCGACAGCGAGGCCGACGACACGACGGCGGCCGACGACACCAGCGGCGGCGGCACCATCGCGGTGGCCTACGACCTGGGTGGTCGCGGCGACGGCGGCTTCAACGACCTGGCCTACGCCGGCGCCGCTGCGGCCGCGGAGGCCCAGGGCGCGGAGGTGACCGAGTCGACCGCCAAGGAGACCGACACCGACGCCGACCGCGCGGCCCGCCTCGAGCTGCTCGCCGAGAGCGGCGCCAACCCGGTCGTCACCGTCGGCTACCTCTACGCCACCGCCCTCACCGAGGTCGCGCCGAAGTACCCGGACACCTGGTTCGCGATCGTCGACGACGCCACCGTCGAGGAGCCCAACGTGGTGGGCCTGACCTTCGCCGCCAACGAGGGCTCCTTCCTCGTCGGCGCGGTCGCCGCGCTGGAGTCGAAGACCGGCGAGGTCGGCTTCATCGGCGGCGTCGACATCCCGCTGATCAACGAGTTCGAGGCCGGCTTCGTGGCCGGTGTCGAGGCCGCGGACGCCGACGTCAAGGTGAGCTCGTCCTACCTCACCCAGCCGCCGGACTTCGCGGGCTTCAACGACCCGGTGCGCGGCAAGGAGTCGGCCAACGGCCTGTACGACGGCGGCGCCGACATCATCTTCGCCGCCGCCGGTGGCTCGAACGCCGGTGTCTTCGACTCCGCCGACGGTGCGGGCACCATGGTGATCGGCGTCGACAGCGACCAGTACACGACCACCGAGGCGCCGCTGAACTCGGTGATCATCAGCTCGATGCTCAAGCGGGTGGACGTCGGCGTGCAGACCTTCATCGAGTCGGTCGCGGACGGCTCCGTCGAGGCGGGCGAGCGCCGCTTCGACCTCTCCAGCGACGGCGTGGGCTACTCGACGAGCGGCGACATGCTCTCCCCGGAGACCATCGAGGCCGTCGAGGCGCTCGCCGAGCAGGTCACGTCCGGCGAGATCACGGTGCCGACGACCGTTGAGTGACACCCTCCAGGTGAGCACCCCGTCGGGCTCCACGGCCGGATACGCCGTGGAGCTCGACGGGATCACCAAGACCTACCCGGGCGTCGTCGCCAACGACGACGTCAGCCTGCGGGTCGCGCCCGGCACCGTGCACGCCGTCGTCGGCGAGAACGGTGCGGGCAAGTCGACCCTCATGAAGATCCTGTACGGCGCCGCGAAGCCCGACCACGGCACGCTGCGCGTCGACGGCCGCGACGTCTCCTTCTCCTCGCCCTCGGACGCGATCGGGGTCGGCATCGGCATGGTCTTCCAGCACTTCAAGCTGGCCGACAACCTCTCGGTGCTCGACAACGTGATCCTCGGCGACGAGCCGATGCGGCGCTCCCGCTTCGGTCGCATCGACCGCGAGGCGGCCGCCGTGCGGATCGCGGAGATCTCCGAGCGCTACGGCCTCGCCGTGGACCCGCACGCGATGGTGCGCGACCTCGGGGTCGGCAGCCGCCAGCGGGTCGAGCTGATCAAGGTCCTCTTCCGCGGCGCCCGCATCCTCATCCTGGACGAGCCGACCGCGCTGCTGACGGTGCAGGAGTCGGCGGACCTGCTGGGCCGGATCCGGGGCCTGTGCGAGGACGGGCTCACCGTCGTCTTCATCTCCCACCACCTCGACGAGGTGGTCGGCATCAGCGACGCGATCACCGTGATGCGCGCCGGCCGGGTGGTCGCCGACGTCGTGCCCGGCGAGACCGACGTGCACGAGCTCGCGGTCCTCATGGTCGGCTCCGAGCCCGCGGCGCTCCCGCTGCGGGCGCGCGGCGGCGAGCGCCCCGCGCGGCTGCAGGTCACCGGGATCAGCGCCACCACCGACAGCGGCGGCCGGCTCGACGACCTCCGGCTCGAGGTCGGCGTCGGCGAGATCGTCGGCGTCGCCGGGGTCGAGGGCAACGGGCAGGACGAGCTCGTCGACGCCCTCCTCGGCACGCTGCCGCTCAGCGCCGGCAGCGTGATCCTCGACGGTCGCGACCTGGCCGGGGAGTCGACCGCCGAGCGGCGGGTCGGCGGCATCGGCTGCATCCCGCAGGACCGGCAGCGCGAGGGGCTCCTGCTCGACCAGCCCCTCTGGCGCTCCCAACTGCTCGGCCACCTGCACGACCGGCGCCTCGCCCGGGGACGCTGGCTGCGCATCGGCGCCGTCCGGCGGGCCGCGGAGCACGTCGTGGCGACCTCGGACGTGCGCACGCCCTCGATCGACCTGCCGGCCTCCGCCCTCTCGGGCGGCAACCAGCAGAAGTTCATCGTCGGCCGCGAGCTCGACGCCCACCCCGACCTGCTGGTGGCGGCACAGCCCACCCGCGGGGTCGACGTCGGTGCGCAGCGGGCGATCTGGACCCGGCTCATCGCCGCGGCCGAGCGCGGCACCGGGGTGCTGCTGATCAGCGCCGACCTCGAGGAGCTGCTCACCCTCTCGGACCGGATCGTCGTGATGGTGCGCGGCACCGTCGTCGCCGTCCACGACGCCGAGACCGCCACCGTCGCCGAGATCGGCCGGTCGATGACGCAGGCGGTCGCATGAGCGCCCGCCTCAACGAGCGCCTCGAGGCGCTGGTGCGCCGCATCGTCTCGCCGCCGCGGCTCGCCTCGGTCGGGCTGCACCTGCTCGCGGTCGGCATCGCGCTCGGGTTCGCGGTCGCCGTGCTCGCCATCATCCTGGCGGCGTACGGCACCTCGCCGGGCGCGGTGATCGACGTCGTCGGCCAGTACGCGCTCACCTCGCAGGGGTGGACCGCGATGGTCAACAAGGCGACGACGTACTACCTCGCCGGCCTGGCCGCGGCCATCGGCTTCCGGATGTTCCTGTTCAACATCGGCATCGACGGGCAGTACCGGCTCGGGGTCTTCGCGGCGGCCGTCGTCGGCGCCGCCGTGAGCCTGCCGATGGTGCTGCAGATCCCGCTGCTCATCGTCGTCTCCTGCGTCGTCGCCGGCGCGTACGCCGCGATCGCGGCCTACCTCAAGGCCAGCCGCGGCGTCAGCGAGGTGATCAGCACGATCATGCTCAACGCGGTCGCGACCGGGATCATCGCCTTCCTCATCTCGCCGGACCGCCTGGGCGCCCGTGACGAGGGCAGCAACAACACCCAGACCCCGCTGATGGCGGAGTCCGGCTGGATGCCGTCGATCCCGGTGCCCGGGCTCGGCGACGTCTACGGCTTCACCCTCCTCGCGGTGCTGCTCGGCGTCGGCTACTGGCTGGTGACCGAGCGGACCCGCTTCGGGTTCGAGCAGACCGCGTCGGGCGAGGCCCCGCGCGCGGCGCTGATGGGCGGCACCGACCCGCGCCGGATGATCGTCGCGACGATGGTGGCCTCCGGGCTGATCGCCGGCCTGGTGGGGCTGCCCGAGCTGCTCGGCTCGCCGACGCACCGCTACGGCATCGGGTTCCCCGCCGGCCTCGCCTGGGTCGGCCTCTCCATCGCCATCATCGGCCGCAACCACCCGATCGGCGTGGCGCTCGGCGCGCTGCTGTGGGCGTTCCTCGAGCGCTGCGCGCTCCCGCTCGACCTGATCGGCGTGCCGAAGGAGGTCGTCGCCGTCGTCCAGGCCACCGTGGTCCTGGCCGTGGTGACCAGCTACCAGCTGGTCCACGGGATCTCCGACCGCAACGCCCGCCGCCGCGCGGCGACCTACGCCCGACGCGCAGTCCCCGTGCAGGAGCCGGCATGAGCACGCCCCAGCTGACCAAGGTCGCCGCGCCCGCGCGGCCCGCCCCGCGGCGCCGCCGCCTCTCGATGTGGTGGGTCCTCATCGCGGTCGCCGTGACGCTCCCGGTGGCGGCCTACCTCGCCGACGCGCCGGACCTCACCTCCGCCGGGCTCGCCGGCGCCACGCTGCGCTTCTCGGTGCCGATCCTGCTGGCCGGGCTCGGCGGCCTGTGGGCGGAGCGCTCCGGCACCCTCAACCTCGGCCTCGACGGCATGATGATCATCGGCAGCTGGACCGGCGCCTTCGTCGGCCTCTACTACGGCCCGTGGGCGGCGCTCCTCGGCGGCGTGGTCGGCGGGGTGCTGACCGGGCTGCTGCACGCCGTCGTCACGCTGGCGTGGGGCGTCGACCAGGCGATCGCCGGCATCGTCATCAACATGGCCTCGATCGGCGTGGTCCGGTTCCTCTCGTCGATCACGTTCGCGGAGAAGGACGGCGGCAGCATCAGCCAGAGCCCCGCGCTCGACACGGTCCCGACGGTGTCGCTGCCCGGCGCCTCGTGGGTCCTCGACCCGCTCGGCGAGGCCGGCGTCCCCTTCGCCTCGGCCTGGGCACGCATCCTCACCGGCCTCGTCACCGACGTCTCGGTCGCGACCATCATCGGCCTGCTCCTGGTGCCGGTGACGTGGTGGGCCCTCACCCACAGCAGGTTCGGGCTGCACGTGCGCGCCTGCGGGGAGAACCCGACCGCCGCCGACTCGCTCGGCGTCTCGCCCTACCGGGTCCGCTACTGGTCGCAGGCGATCTCGGGTGGCCTCGCCGGGCTCGGCGGCGCCTACCTCGTGGTCGCGGCGTCCTCGGTCTACCGCGAGGGCCAGGTCGCCGGGCGCGGGTTCCTCGGGCTCGCCACCGTGCTCTTCGGCAACTGGACGCCGAGCGGCGTCCTCGGCGGCAGCCTGCTCTTCGGCTTCACCGACGCGCTCAGCACCCGCCAGGCGGCGTCGGTCTCGGCGCTGCTGCTGATCGGCGGCGCGGCGCTCGCGCTCCGCGCCCTGTGGCTGCTGCGCGCCGGCCGGCGCTCGGAGGCGTGGGGCAACCTCGCCGTCGGCGTCGCCGTGCTGGTCTGGTTCGTCTGGGGCCCGCCGGTGCCCCGCGAGCTCGTCATCGTCGCGCCGTACCTGACCACCCTGGTGGTGCTGGTCGTCGCGCGGCAGGCGCTGAGACCACCGGCCGCCGTCGGCGTGCCCTATCGCCGCTCCGACGAATGACGGCCCCGCCCCCAGCTGTGAAGGAGACCCGATGACGAGCGACGCCTGGAAGGCGACGGTGCTCGCGAGCTGCGCCGCGGCGAGCCCGCTGTGCGCCGACGTCACGATCGACACCGACCAGGTGGCGGCCGTGGCCGACTGGATGCGCTTCGAGGTGTTCCCGCCCATCGGCGGGGACCAGCCCGACGCCGAGCGGCCGAGCCTGCCCGACCGCGACGCCCAGATCGACTTCGCGCTGGTGACGACGGCGATCAACTTCGCCTACACCGACTTCGAGACGGGCGTGCCCTGGTCGGTCGAGCACGAGGGCCGCGAGCTGGTCGACGCCGACGCGATGTTCCTGCGCTTCGAGCAGGCGGTCGCCGCCGGCGTACCGGTGCTGAGCGGGGCGTGGCTGGCCGGGGTCACCGAGGCGCAGCTGGCCGAGGTCCTGCACGGTCCGCGCCCGATCCCGCTGCTCGCTGAGCGGGTGCGGGTGCTCAACGAGATCGGCGCCGTCCTCGTGGAGCGGTACGGCGGCCGGTTCAGCGCCTTCGTCGCCGACTGCCCGCCGCGGGCCTACGCCGACGGCGCGGGGCTGCTCGAGCGGCTGACCGCCGAGTTCGGCCAGTTCGACGACAGCGGCGTGCTGCACGGGGTGCCGGTGCGCCTCGACAAGCTCGCCCAGCTCGGCGTCTGGACGCTGCACCGGCTCGGGCTGGTGGCGCTGGAGGACCTCGACTCGCTCTCGGTCTTCGCCGACTACATCGTCCCGGCCGCGCTGCGCGCGATGCGGGTGCTGCACTACTCGCCGGCGCTGGCGGCCGAGGTCGACGCCGGCCGGGTCGTGCCCGCGGGGTCGGACCTGGAGAACGAGATCCGGGTGCAGACCGTCGTCGCGTGCGCGCTGCTCACCGACGCGCTCAACGAGCGCCGCTCCGCGCCGGTGGTCAACGCCCAGGTCGACTACCGGTTCTGGTCGGCCTTCCACGACCTGATCCGCCCCCACCACCTGACCATCACCACGCGCTACTGAGCGCGTACCGACAGGAGCCCCCGTGCGCCGACCCCGGCACGCCGCGCCGCCGCCCGTCCAGCGGGACGGCGGGCGGCAACGACTGATCCTCGACGTCGACACCGGCATCGACGACTCTCTGGCCCTGCTCTACGCCGCCGCGCACCCCGACGTCGACCTGGTCGCCGTCACCACCTGCGCGGGCAACGTCGACGTGGACCAGGTCGTCCGCAACACCCTCGGCGTGCTCGAGCTCGCGGGCGCGGGCCACGTCGAGGTCGCCCGCGGCGCGGCGGGCCCGATCGCCCGCCGCCTGGAGACGACCCCGGAGACGCACGGGCCGACCGGGACCGGCCACGCGGTGCTCACGCCGTCCGGCAGCGCCTCGAAGCGGACCGCGGTCGAGCTGCTCGTCGAGGAGGCCCGCCGTACGCCGGGGGAGATCACCCTGGTCACCGCCGGCCCGCTCACCAACCTGGCCGCGGCCGTCCTCGCCGAGCCGGATCTGCCTCTGCTGCTGCGCGACGTCTTCGTCATGGGCGGCACCTTCAGCCAGGCTGGCAACGTGCACCCGCGCGTGGAGTGGAACATCCACGTCGACCCCGAGGCGGCCCGGACCGTGCTGCACCAGTGGAGCGCCGCGGGCGCCCGCGGCGCGGTGCCGATCACGATGATGGGCCTCGATGTCACCGAGACCTCGATCATCCGCGCGCCCGACCTGCTGGCCGTCGCCCGCGCCGCGGGCCTGGACCCGGCCGGCGGCACGGACGCCGAGGTGATGGCCACGCCGTTCGGTTCGCCCGTGCTCGACTTCGTCCGGGACGCGCTGCGCTTCTACTTCGAGTTCCACGACCTGTACGACGGCTTCTACGGCGCCCACGTGCACGACCCGTTCGTCGTCGGCGCCGCCCTCGACCCCACGCTCGTCGGCTCGCTGCCGACCGTCGTCGACGTCGACCTGGGCGGGCAGTGGACCACCGGCGAGACCATCGCCGACTGGCGCGGCCACTTCGTCGACAAGGCGGTCAACGCCTACGTCGCCACGGAGGGCGACGGCGCGGCCTACATCGAGCGGTTGGTCGCTACGCTGGCGAGCCTCGTCCGGGAGGAGGGCCGGTGACCGATCGTGGGGCAGCGCGAACCGGGGCTCGGGGCAGCGCGAACCGGGGCTCGGGGCAGCGCGAACCGGGGCTCGGGGCAGCGCGAACCGGGGCTCGGGGAGAGCGTGGCTGAGCGCGGCCGGGTGGTCGTCGTCGGCTCGGCCGGTGTCGACCGGACGGCCCGGGTGCGCGACCTGCCCGCGCCGGGGGAGACCGTGCTGGCCTCGGAGCTGCTGGTCGGCTTCGGCGGCAAGGGCAGCAACCAGGCGGTCAACGCGGCGTCGATGGGCGCCCCGACCGCGATGGTGGTCAAGCTCGGGAAGGACGCCGACGGCGCCGCCGTGCTGGCCGACCTGGCCGCCGCGGGCATCGACGCGACCGAGGCGCTGGCGGACCCGGAGCTGCTGACGCAACAGGCGTTCGTCTGGGTCTCCGACGACGGCGAGAACAGCATCGTGGTGGCGGGCGGTGCCACCGACGGCCTGACCCACGCGGAGGTCGCCGCCGCGCTGACCCGGCTTGCGCCGGCGGCCGGTGACGTCGTACTGACCTGCGCCGAGATCCCGCGCGCGGCCCTCGAGGCCGTGCCGGCCACGATCGCCGACGGGGTCACCTGGGTGCACAACGCGGCGCCCGCCGGCGACCTCCCCGAGTGGGGCCGCCGCCCGCCGGTCCTGGTGGTCAACGAGATCGAGGCCGAGCAGCTGACCGGGCTCGCCGACGTCGACCTGGCTGCGCTGGCCCTCGCCTCGTCCACCGTCGCCACCGTCGTCACGGTCGGCGCCGACGGCGCGGTCATCGCCGTCGGCGACCGGCTCGCCCGGGTCCCGGCCCCGCGGGTCAGGGTCGTCGACACCACCGGCGCCGGCGACGCGTTCTGCGGGGCGCTCGCCGCGGTGCTCTGCGAGGGCGGCTCGCTGTCCGACGCCGTCGCGGCCGCCGTCGCCGGCGGGTCCGTGGCCGTCACCGCGCTGGGGGCGCGGGGCGCGCTGGCCTCGCGGTAGCCGGCCGGCCCGCGCCACGCGTGTCGCCCGCACGGGTGACCCAAGTCCCTCCCGGGACGGTCCTCCGCCGGGTGACCCGGCACGGCGGGGCGGAGAGAATGGGGCTGTGCGCATCGGTCCATCGGTTCCGCGTGGAGCCGCACTGCTCGTCGTCGGTGCGGCCCTCTGCTACCGCGCGTTCCTGCGGCAGAGGGTCCTGACCTGGGGCGCGAGGCCCGATGAGATCGGTGCTCGACTCCCCGGGGACGACCTCCTGGTCGACGCCGACGCCCAGACCACGCGGGCGACCAGCGTCGCCGCCCAACCCTCCGACGTCTTCCCCTGGCTCGCCCAGATGGGGCCGTCCCCTCGCGGCGGCGCCTACACCTACGACTGGATCGAGAACCTGTTCGGGTTGGGGATGCACAGCGTCGACCACGTCCTCGAGCAGTACCAGCACCCGGAGCCGGGAGAGGTGATCGAGTTCGGTGCCAACCGGATGGTCCTCGAACTGGTCGATCCGCCCCACGCCATCGCGTGGCGATCCTCGGACGGGAACTGGTCGTGGGCCTTCGCCATCCGCGAGGAAGGCCCGGGCCGTTCCCGGCTGATCAGCCGCAACCGGTTCCGGCTGCCCCGGTTGATCGATCGGTGCGGCATGGTCCCGATGGAGCCGGGCTCCTTGGTGATGGAGCGCAAGATGCTCACGGAGATCGGTGCCCGGGCCGAGAGGCTGGCGCGCAGTCGCTCCGTCTGACTCGCGCGCGGCGGTTCGACGTGCCTGGGTGACCGCGCGGAACGCGGCATGAGCGGATCGGAGTTCGCTACTCGGATGCTCGCTCGCGTGACATCGACGTCAGAGCGCTGGTCGGGTCGTGTGCCCCACACACCGGCATAGCGGGGTCTCAGGCACACGACCCGGACCCAGCGCAGCAGTCGCGGTCGCCGGCGGCCGGCCCGCCCTCAGCCCAGGTCGCCCAGCGCCTCGGCCTCCACCTCGAACGCCACCGCCCACACCGCGCGGGGCTGCCGCAGGAACGAGCCGCCCGCGCCGCCCGCGCCGGGGGATCCGGTCGCCGGGGTCGCGCTGGGGGAGTCGGTGGTCGGGGCGGTCACGGGGTCTCGCTTCCGGGGGTCTGGTGGGGGTCGGGGAGGGGGCTCAGCACGTCGCGCAGCAGGGCCACCGCGGCGCGCAGGTCGTCGAGGCCGTGACCGGTCGCGGCGAGGCGGTCGGCGACGTACCGGCCGTTGGAGTCGCGGGCGCGGGCCAGGGCCGCTGCGCCCTCGGGCGTGAGCGCGACGAGGGTGCTCCGGGCGTCCGCAGGGTTGGGCTCCTTGCTGACCCAGCCCTGCTCGGCCATCCGGCGGACCGAGGCCGACATGCTCGGCTGCGAGGTGCGGTCGAACTCCGCCATCTCGGTCACGCCGAGGGGCCCGACCTGGTCGAGGATCGACAGGATCCGGATGTCCGCGCCCTGCGGCTCGTGGCGGCGGATGGCGCGCACCAGCCGGGAGGCCTGCGTCACCAGCTCGCCGGCGAGCGCCAGCTCGTCGTCGGTCGCGGGGTCGTCGGTCACGTCACGGCACGTTACATAGCCTGCCTATGTAAATGCCAGCGCACGTGACCCGCCTCACGTCGCCGCGGGCCCCGCGTCACATGGATCCTGGTCGCGAAATCGCCGATCTCGGGACGAATGTCCATTTGACGGCGCGGCGGCGGCTACCTGCGCTGCGCCTCGACCGCCGGCGCCTCGGTGGCCGGCGCGCGGCGCTTCCACCACGACGCCAGCGCCAGCCCCGTGATCACGTCCCACAGCCCCCACAGCGCCGCCACGAGGATCACGCCGCCGAGCTCGCCGAAGAACGCCAGGGCCAGCACCAGGGCGAGGCCGGTGTTGCGGACGCCGAGCTCGAAGGTCATCGCCCGGGTCCCGCCCGGCGACAGCCGCAGTGCCCGGCCGGTGCCGTAGCCGGTGGCCAGGGCGATCGCGTTCTGGATCAGGATCGGCGCGGTCACCACTCCGGCGTACGTGACGATCGTGCCGCCCTTGCTGGCCAGGCCGCCGACGATGATCAGCAGCAGCATCACCAGTGCCGCCGGCTCGACGAAGCGGGCGCCGCGGGCGGCCACGGACGGCCACTTCCAGGCGACGAGGAGGCCGGCGGCGAACGGCAGCCCGATCAGCAGCGCGACCTCGCCGACCATCTCCCACGGGTCGAGCGAGATCTCGGTGAGCAGGGCGTCGGCGGCGGGGTTGAGGCCGCTCCAGAACGCGAGCGCCACCGGGGTGACCACCACGGCGAGCACGTTCGACGTCCCGGTCATCGAGATCGACAGGGCGACGTCGCCGCGGGCCCGGTGGGTCAGGATGTTGGAGAGGTTGCCGGCCGGGCAGCAGGCCACCAGGAGCATGCCGATCGCCACCGAGCCGCGCACGTCGAGGGCCAGGGTGAGCAGCAGCGTCAGCCCGGGCGCGACCAGGTACTGGGCGACCAGCCCGACGCCGATCACCCCGGGCCGCCGTACGACGTCGCGGAAGTCGGCGAGGTGGGTGTCCAGTGCGATGCCGAACAGGAAGAAGGCGATGATCACCTTCGACGCCGCCTGGAAGGCGGTCCCCGGATCGGTCGACGCGTGGTCCAGGTCGGTCGCCCACGCCACGATCTCCGGCACCAGCATCCGCTTCCCCTCCCAGTGATGTGCGTCACATCGTGGGGGCAGGGGCGCGCCATGGCAAGGGATTCCTGTCATCTAGATGCCAAGTGGCAGTCGAGTGACATTTTCCCGGATCGCGACTAGGGTCCCGGGCATGGACACCCCGGTCGTTCCCTCCCGCGTCGCCGGTGCGACGCCCTCGTTCGTCGACTACCCGGTGGCGCCCGACGGCGCCCCCAACGTGGTCGTGGTGGTCCTCGACGACGTGGGCTTCGCCCAGCTCGGCTGCTTCGGCAGCACCATCTCCACCCCGAACATCGACCGCCTCGCCGCCCGCGGGCTGCGCTACAACCGGTTCCACGTCACCGCCGTCTGCTCCGCCTCGCGGGCCGCGCTGCTGACCGGGCGCAACCACCACGCGGTCGGCATGGGCGTCACCGAGGAGGCGGCGCTGGGCTTCCCCGGCTACACCGGCCGGATCCCGACCTCGGCCGCCACGGTGGCGCGGGTGCTGCGCGACGGCGGCTACAACACGATGGCCGTCGGCAAGTGGCACCTCGCACCCAAGACCGACTACTCGGCCGCCGGCCCCTACCGGCACTGGCCGCTGGCGATGGGGTTCGAGAAGTACTACGGCTTCCTCGGCGCCGAGACCAGCCAGTGGGCGCCCGAGCTGGTCCGCGACAACACCCACGTGGACCCGCCGCGCACGCCGGAGGAGGGCTACCACCTCACCGAGGACCTCGTCGACGAGGCGATCCGGATGGTCCAGGACCAGCAGCAGGCCGAGGCGCGCAAGCCGTTCTTCCTCTACGTCGCGCCCGGCGCCGCGCACGCCCCGCACCAGGTCGCCGAGGAGTGGGTCGAGCCGTACGCCGGCGCGTTCGACGGCGGCTGGGAGGCGTGGCGGCAGCAGGTCTTCGAGCGCCAGGTCGCGGCCGGCATCGTGCCCGAGGACACCGTGCTGCCCGAGCGGCCCGCCTGGATCCCCGACTGGGAGGAGCTGCCGGACGACCAGCGGCGGCTCTTCGCCCGTTACATGGAGGTCTTCGCTGGGTTCATGACCCACACCGACCACCACCTCGGCCGGCTCTTCGACTACCTCGAGGAGCGCGGCATCGCCGACGACACCCTGGTCATCGTGACCTCCGACAACGGCGCCAGCGGCGAGGGTGGCACCACCGGCACCCTCAACGAGGCGGCCGGCTGGCTCGGCAACGGCGAGAGCGTCGAGGAGTCGCTGGAGCGGATCGACGACATCGGCGGCCACGACGGCTACAACCACTACCCGTTCGGCTGGGCGTGGGCCGGCAACACCCCGCTCCGGCTGTGGAAGCGCTACTCCTGGCTCGGTGGCGTGCGCACGCCGCTGATCCTCGACTGGGGCGCGCGCGTCCGCACGCCCGGTGCCGTGCGCGACCAGTTCTGCCACGCAGTCGACGTCTACGGCACGGTGCTCGAGGCGGCCGGGCTCGCCGCCCCGGCCAGCGTCGACGGCGTCACCCAGCAGCCGGTGGACGGCGGCTCGATGCTGCCCTCGATCGACGACGCCGGGGCGGCCGAGCACCGGAAGGTCCAGTACTTCGAGATGATGGGCTCGCGCGGCATCTACGCCGACGGCTGGAAGGCCGTCACCGACTACGTCGCCAACCAGTTCGGCGAGCGCGAGGTGCTCGGCGGCAGCCACGACTTCGCCACGGATCGCTGGTCGCTGTTCCGACTCACCGACGACTTCTCCGAGGCGGTCGACGTCGCGGACCAGCACCCCGACGTCGTACGACGCCTGGAGGAGCTGTGGTGGGCCGAGGCGGGCCGCAACCAGGTGCTGCCGCTGTTCGAGTTCCCCGACTCGATGGTCCACATGCACCCCGGTGCCTACCCGCCGCCGCAACGCGCCTGGTACACCCCCGGCGGTGGCCCGATCCACGACAGCCAGCTGCCGATGACCGTGGGCGGGTTCGAGATGCGCGCCCGGATCGTGGTCCCCGAGGGCGGGGTCGAGGGCGTGATCACCGCGATCGGCGACCGCCACGGCGGCTGGGGGTGGTACCTGCTGGAGGGCCGCCCGGTGGCCACCTTCGCCCTCTTCTCCGGCCCGGTCCGCCTCGCCTGCCCGGACCCCCTGACGCCCGGGCCGCACGAGCTGGCCCTGCAGTACCTGCCCGGCGCCGAGCCGCGGGCGGCGCTCCTGGTCGACGGCGAGGAGCGGGCGTCCGCTGCGCTGCCGGGGCTGTTCTTCTTCCCCAACCTCTCCACCGCCGGCATCGGGATGTTCGTCGGCCGCGACCAGGGGTTCGCCGTCGGCGACGACTACCGGCCGCCGTTCGCGTTCACCGGCGACCTGCTCGAGGTCGAGCTGGTCGCCGGTCGCCCCGGCGCCCGCCCCGACGACGAGACCCGGCTGCGCGCCGCGGTGGCGTCGGACTGAGACGCTGTGTCCGTGTCCGAGAGCAGCCCTGAGCCCAGCCCTGAGCCCGGCCCCGCCGCGTCCCGACCGCCGACCGCGCTGCCGGAGGCCGGGCTGCGCGAGCGGCGCAAGCAGGCCACCCGGCGCGCGCTGGAGGAGGCAGCGCTGCGCCTGTTCGCGCGGGACGGCTTCGACGCCACCACGGTGGAGGCGATCGCCGCCGAGGCCGAGGTCTCCACCCGCACCTTCTTCCGCTACTTCGCGACCAAGGAGGACGTGCTCAACCCGCTGCGCGAGGCCCGTCAGGGGATGCTCCGCGAGGAGCTGCTGGCGGTGCCCGGGGACGGCGGCGACCTGCTCGCGGTCGCGGTCGAGGGGCTGTGCCGGGTGGCGCCCGACTTCGAGGCCGAGCGCGAGCTGACGCTGCTGTGGAGCCGCGCCGCCTACTCCTCCGCGGTCCTCCGCGGCCGCCTGTACGACGTCCTGCGCTCCTGGGAGGTGAAGCTGGCCGGGGCGCTGGCCGAGCGGACCGGGGCCGGTGCCGACGATGCGGCGGTCGTCGCCGCCGCGGCCACCGCCGTCACGCTCTGGCAGCACGCCGTGGAGCGGTGGCTGGCCGATCCCGGGGCCGGGGCGCCCGGCGGGGCGGACCTCGCCGGCCACGTGCGGGCGCTGCACGCCGCGCTGCTGCCGGGCTCGGGGCACGATCGGGAGCAGCCGTCGGCGGGGGAGTGAAGACTGGCCCCATGACGACCTACGTGGCCTTCCTCCGGGCGATCAACCTCGGCGCGAACCGGAAGTTCCCGAAGGACGCGATCGTCGCCGCCACGCGGGCGGCGGGCTTCGACGGCGTGGCGACGCACATCAACACCGGCAACGTCCGCCTCGACACCGGCCGCCGCTCCCGGGCCCGGATCGAGGAGGCGCTGGAGGCGGCGTACCTGGCCGAGGCCGGGTTCGAGGTGCCGACGATCGCCTTCACCGCGGCGGAGCTGGCCGCCGTCGCGGGGGTCGCCGACGCGCTGGACCACGACGGGCGGCACTACGTCTCCCTGCTCAAGGAGGAGCCGGACGCCGCCACCCTCGCGGCGCTGGAGGCGGCCATCGCCGCCTCCGGGGCGGAGGGGGAGCGGGTGCACGTCGAGGGGCGCGCGGCGCACCTCCTGCTCGCCGAGGGCGAGAGCCAGTACCACACCGCGAAGCTCTCCAACGCGTTCATCGAGCGCCACCTCGGGGTGGCCACCAACCGGAACGCGACGGTGATCAGGACACTGGCGCAGAAGTGGTGCTGACCGGGGAGCCGGCCGCGACCACCGGCACCCGGCGCAGGTTGCGCACGGAGGGCGAGCAGAGCAGCACCAGCAGGCAGATCGTCGCGTAGGCCACGCCCGCGACCAGCATCATCGTCTGCACGCCCACCACGAGCCCGAGCGGGCCGAACGCCAGCTGGCCGATCGGGATCGCGACGAACGAGCCGAGCATGTCGTAGGAGTAGACCCGCGACAGCATCTCCTCGGGCACGTGCTCCTGCATCGAGAGGTCCCAGCCGAGGCCGAAGACCTCGATCCCGGCGCCCGCGACGAACGCCGCGACGAGCACGATCCACAGCTGGTCGGTGGTGCCCAGCGCGAGCATCGGCAGGCCGAACGCGGCGCAGCCGAGCATCCCCCAGAACAGCGGTCGCTCGAGCCGTACCCGGGTGAAGACCAGCGCGGTCAGCAGCAGGCCGGCGGCGGTCGCGGAGCCGATCAGGCCCCAGCCCGCGGCACCGAGGGCGCTCTCCTTGGCCCGGACCGGGCCCAGCGTGTCCAGGCCGCCGGCGTGCAGCGCGTTGAGGACGCCGAACGACAGCACGACCACCCACAGCCAGGTGGTGGAGCGGACGAAGGTCCACCCCTCGCGCAGGTCGGCCACGACGCCGGTGCGCTCCTTGCGCTCGGCCGGCGGCAGGGCGATCGGCAGCAGCAGGGCGGCCGCGACGAGGTAGGTGGCGCCGTCGACGGCCAGCGCCCAGCCCGGGCCGGCGGTGACGACGAGCCCGCCCGCGATGGCAGGGCCGAGCACCGCGAAGGTGTTGCGCAGCATCGAGTTGAGGACGTTGGCCTGTTGCAGCTCGGCCCGCGGGACCAGCTGCGGCATCAGGCTGGCCAGGGCCGGCTGGTTGGCGGCGGCGACGGTGCCGTTGACCGCGGTGAGGGCGACCAGGTGCCAGACCTGCGCGTGACCCGAGATCACCAGGGTCGCGATCGCGAGCTGGCTCAGGCCCGAGGCGACGTTGCCGACCTGGATCACGCGGGTCCGGCCGAAGCGGTCGGCGATCACGCCGCCGAGCAGCACGAACGCCACCATCGGGATGCTGTGCGCGGCGAGCACCAGGCCGAGCGCGCCGGGGGAGTGGCTGACCTCGAGCACCGCGAAGGCGAGGGCGACCGGGGCCATGGTTCCGCCGACCAGGTTGATGGTGCGGGAGGCGAAGTACCACCGGAAGCTGCGGTGGCGCAGGGGCGCGAGCGCCCCGGTCCGGGCGGTCATCGCTCCTCCTCGGATGCAGGGGTGGCACCGGTGGCGTCGCCCGCGTCCATCCGGAACGCGGCGACGGTCAGGCTGGTGCGCACCGTGCCGGGGGTGCGCGGGCGCTGCGCGCTCTCGTGCAGCAGCACGGCGGCCTCCTGGACCATGTCGCGCACCCGGTCCCAGGTCTCCTCCTCCACCCACAGCTCGGCGTCGGTGAACGACCCGCGTCCGGGCGCGCGCAGCTCGAAGCGGCGCAGCATCTCCCCGGCCATCGCCCGTACGTCGGCGGCGAGCTGCCCCGGGACGGCGGGCGGCTCGGGGCGGTCGGCCCGGTAGCGGTAGCGCTTGGCGACCCCGCCGCGGATCCGCTCCTCGCCCTCGACCACGATCAGGTCGGCGTCGTGGAGCTGGCGCAGGTGGTAGGAGGCGTTGGCGTGGCTGATGTCCAGCTCGCGGGCGACCTCGGCGGCGCTCATCGCGGCTCCGGTCAGCAGCGACAGGATCTGCAGCCGGACCGGGTGCGCGGTGGCGCGCAGTGCGCTGGTGTCCTGGTTCTCGCCCATTCCCACTCACTCTCAAAGAGTTCTTGGGGAGTAGTCGACCACGCGCCCCCGGCAACTGTCAAACAGTTCTTGGGGGGTCGGTCCGGTGAAGGCGCCCCCGACCCGTGTGCCACCATGGAGCCGTGACGACCGCGAGCCCTGCGAAGGTGGATCCGGGCGTCGAGGAGGACTTGACGCCGGACGCGATCACGGTTGCCGACACGCCCTGGGTGACCGTGGTGTGGAACGACCCCGTCAACCTGATGTCCTACGTCTCCTACGTGTTCACCAAGTACTTCGGCTACTCCAAGAGGAAGGCCGAGAAGCTGATGCTCGAGGTGCACGAGGACGGCCGGTCCGCGGTCAGCAGCGGCAGCCGCGAGGAGATGGAGCGCGACGTCCAGGCCATGCACGAGTACGGCCTCTGGGCCACCCTGCAGAAGTCCGAGTGAGGTCAGGACCGACCATGGCGGGTTTCGTCCGGCACCGCCGGAGCAAGCAGATCATCGCGACCTTCTCGGCCTTCGAGGCCGACCTGCTCAGGTCGCTGGCCGCGCAGCTCATCGAGCTGCTGCACAACGAGGCGGCCGTCCCGGCCCGCGACGACGACCCGCTCGCGGCGCTCTTCGACTTCGCCGGCCCCACCGAGGAGCCCGAGGACCCGGTCCTGGCGCGCCTGCTGCCCAACGCCTACCGCGGCGACGCGGAGGCGGCCGGTGAGTTCCGCCGCTACACCGAGGGCGCGCTGCGCGACAGCAAGTCCCGCGCCGCCGGCAGCATGATCGAGGCGCTGGAGCAGGCCGGCCTCCCGCAGGAGCCGGGGCCCGAGGAGATCACCCTCGACGTCGAGCTCGACCACGAGGACGCCCAGGTCTGGATGCGCTCGTTCACCGACCTGCGGCTGGCGCTGGCCACCCGGCTCGGCGTCGAGGAGGGCGACGAGGAGTATTGGGAGTCCCTCCCCGACGAGGACCCCCGGGCCCAGGCGCACCACATCTACGAGTGGCTCGGCTTCCTCCAGGAGACCCTCGTCCAGGCCGTCTCCGGCCGCCGCTGACCGGCGCCCGCGATGTCCGCCGCGCGGGCGGATTCCCGGGCCGCACCCGGCACCGCCTAGGCTGAGACCGTGTTGCGGATCGACCAGGCGGCGTACGACGCCATCGTGGACCACGCCAAGCGGGACCACCCCGTGGAGGCGTGCGGAATGGTCGTCGGCCCCCTCGGGTCCGACCGACCCGAGCGCTTCATCGAGATGGTGAACGCCGCCGGCAGCCCCACGTTCTACGAGTACGACTCGACGGACCTGCTCCACCTCTACAAGGAGATGGACGACCGGGACGAGGAGCCGGTGGTCATCTACCACTCGCACACCGCCACCGAGGCGTACCCGAGCGTCACCGACATCAAGCTCGCCGGCGAGCCCGGAGCCCACTACGTGCTGGTCAGCACACGTGAGCACGGGAATAACGACGGCCCGGTGGAGTTCAGGTCCTACAGAATCACCGACGGCGACGTCACCGAGGAACCGGTGGAGATCGTCCCGACCCTTGCTAGGAGCGAATCCTGATGGCCATCGAGGTCCGTATCCCGACCATCCTGCGTACCTACACCGGCGGCGAGAAGGCCGTCTCCGGTGAGGGCGAGAGCCTGAGTGCGCTGATCGACTCGCTCGAGGCGGGCCACCCGGGCATCAAGGAGCGCCTGATCGACAACGGCGACCTGCGCCGCTTCGTCAACATCTACATCAACGACGAGGACGTCCGCTTCATGGGCAGCCTCGAGGCCCCGCTGGCCGACGGCGACCAGGTGGTCATCCTTCCGGCCGTCGCCGGCGGCTGATAGGAGTGGCGGCGTGAGCGAGCGCCGTACCTTCGTCCTCGTCGACGGCGAGAACGTCGACGCCACCCTCGGCAACTCCCTGCTGGGCCGCCGCCCGGCGCCGGAGGAGCGGCCCCGCTGGGAGCGGGTCACCGACTTCGCGGAGGACCTGTGGGGGCAGCCCGTCACCGGGCTCTTCTTCCTCAACGCCAGCAGCGGCAGCCTGCCGACCTCGTTCGTGCAGGCGCTGCTGGCGATGGGCTACCGCCCGGTCCCGCTGTCGGGGTCGGCCGAGGAGAAGGTCGTCGACATCGGCATCCAGCGCACGCTGGACGCGCTCCTCGCCCACGACGACGCCGACGTCCTGCTGGCCAGCCACGACGCCGACTTCGCGCGCCACCTCGGCTCGCTGGTCGACGGCGATCGCCGCGTCGGACTGCTCGGGTTCCGGGAGTTCACCAGTGCCCAGCTGACCGGGCTCGGGGTCCCGCTCTACGACCTCGAGGACGACGTCAAGGCGTTCAACCAGCCGCTGCCGCGCACCCGGATCATCCCGCTCGCCGAGTTCGACCCCGAGTTCTTCCTGCGCTGACCGCGCTGTTCCCGAAAGGCCGTCCTGCTTCCATGACCCGCTTCGACAACCTGCTCTCCTCCGTCGGCGGCACGCCGCTGGTCGGGCTGCCCGGGCTGTCGCCGTCCCCGGACGTGCGGATCTGGGCGAAGCTGGAGGACCGCAACCCGACGGGCTCGATCAAGGACCGCCCCGCGCTCAAGATGATCGAGGAGGCGGAGAAGGACGGCACGCTCCGGCCCGGCTGCACGATCCTCGAGCCGACGTCGGGCAACACCGGCATCTCGCTGGCGATGGCCGCGAAGCTCAAGGGCTACCGGATCGTCTGCGTGATGCCGGAGAACACCTCCGAGGAGCGGCGCCTGCTGCTGCGGATGTGGGGCGCCGAGATCGTCTCCAGCCCCGCCGCCGGCGGCTCGAACGAGGCCGTGCGGGTGGCCAAGCGGATCGCCGCGGAGCACCCCGACTGGGTGATGCTCTACCAGTACGGCAACGCCGCCAACGCCCTCGCGCACGAGGAGGGGACCGGCCCCGAGCTGCTGGCCGACCTGCCCTCGATCACCCACTTCGTCGCCGGCCTCGGCACGACCGGCACCCTGATGGGCGTCAGCCGGTTCTTCCGCACCGCCAAGCCCGACGTGAAGATCGTCGCCGCCGAGCCCCGCTACGGCGAGCTCGTCTACGGCCTGCGCAACCTCGACGAGGGCTTCGTGCCCGAGCTGTACGACGCCTCGCTGATCGACAGCCGGTTCTCGGTCGGCCCGCGCGACGCCGTACGGCGGGTGCGCGAGCTGCTGGAGATGGAGGGCATCTTCGCCGGCATCTCCACCGGCGCGATCCTGCACGCCGCGATCGGCCAGGCCGCCAAGGCGGTCAAGGCCGGCGAGTCCGCGGACATCGCGTTCGTGGTCGCCGACGCCGGCTGGAAGTACCTCTCCACCGGTGCCTACGAGGGCACCGTCGACGACGCCGAGGACCGCCTCGAGGGCCAGCTCTGGGCCTGAGCTCGCCGGCCCCGGCACCGACTCAGTCGGTCCAGGCGAGGTTCTGCTTCCGGTTCCACTTGCTGTCCGGGACGGCGCGCAGGCCGAGCAGGTCGGTGGCGACGTTGGCCAGCTCGCCGTTGCGGACCGGCTGCTTCCCGCCGAACCGCGGCCGGTCCTTGCCCGGGTCGCGGCGCACCTTCGCGTTCATCGCGTACAGGTTGCCGCGGTCCACGCCGGGCCCCCAGACCAGGAACGGGACCCGGTAGTCGTCCCGCTTGGTCGCGTTGCCGTGCCCGGTGGTGCCGGGGACGCCGCCGTGGTCGGCGGTGAGGACGATCCGCACGTCGGACAGGCGCGGCTTCTCCTTGATCGTGTCCAGGACCGTGCCCAGCAGCCGGTCCAGGGTGCGCACGGCGGTCAGGTAGGCCGGGCTCATCCACTTCTGCGCGTGCCCGGTGTGGTCGGCCAGGCCCAGGTGGAGGAAGGTGAACGCCCGGTCGTGGCGGACCAGGTCGCGACGCAGGACCCGGACCAGCGCGGCGTCCCGCTCCTCGCGGATCACCGACCGGTTCACGGCCCCCGGCCAGGAGCGGTCGAAGATCGAGAACTTCGTCTTGGTCGAGAAGAGTGCGGTCTTCCCGCCGGCGGCGTGCACGACGTTGAAGACCGACGCGATGCCGGCGTCCCCGGAGGCGTTCTGGACGGTGCTCCCGGGGCGGTCGGTGTTCCAGGTGACGCCGTGGCCGCCGTGCGAGGCGGAGATCCGCCGCCCGGTGATCATGCTGGTGTGGTTGGGCAGGGTCACCGTCCGCTCCACCTGGGTGCGGGCGTTGAGGGTGGAGGCGCCCTGGCGCATCAGCCGGTGCAGGTGGGGCGTCCCGGCGCGGCCCAGCCGGGTCAGCGCGGTCGGGTTGAGCCCGTCGAGCGAGATCGCCAGCACCCGGCCGTCCGGCGTCGCGCGGGAGGCGTCGGCGCGCGTGGTGGCCGACGACGGGCCGGAGGCAGCCGCCAGGGCCGCCGAGGTGGGCGCGGCGCCGGTGTGCGCGCCGGCGGGGGAGTCGGTGGTGGCCGCGCACGCGGTCGCGGTCGCGGCTCCGAGGGCGAGGGCCGTCAGGAGCGTGGCGGCGCGGCGGCGGTGCGTGGGGTGCATCACGCGACGAGCGTACGGGGCCGTGACCTGCGTCTTGAATCGTGCCCCGGGGAGGCGCGACGCCTTAGGGTGGAACGGTGCAGCAGCAGGACCACGTCGATGTGGATGCCCCCACCGGGAGCGGCAGCGTTCCGCCCGGCGGGGTGCGCGTGACCATCGTCGGGTGCTCGGGCTCCTACCCCGGCCCCGACTCCCCGGCCAGCTGCTACCTGGTGCAGGCCGCCGACGCCGACGATCCCGACCGGGTCTGGAGCCTCGTCCTCGACCTGGGCAACGGCGCGCTCGGCGCGCTGCAGCGCTACGTCGACCCGCTGGCCATCGACGCCGTGCTGATCAGCCACCTGCACGCCGACCACTGCGTCGACATGACCAGCTACTACGTGCTCCGCAAGTACCACCCCAGCGGCTCCCAGCCGCGGATCCCGGTGTGGGGGCCCAAGGGCACCCCGAGCCGGCTGGCGAACGCCTACGACCTGCCCCGCAAGCCCGGGATGCGCGAGGAGTTCGAGTTCACCGCGTTCGACGGCGAGCCGTTCACCGTCGGGCCGTTCTCGGTGGAGGCCGCCGAGGTGGACCACCCGGTCCCGGCGTGGGCGATGCGGGTCAGCGCCCACGGCAAGGTGGTCGCCTACAGCGGCGACACCGGACCCACGCCGGCGCTGGTCGAGATCGCCACCGATGCCGACCTGTTCCTGTGCGAGGCCTCCTTCCGCGACGGCGACGACAACCCGCCGAACCTGCACCTGACCGGCGTCGAGGCGGGGGAGACCGCGACGAAGGCCGACGCGCGCCGCCTGGTGGTCACCCACGTGCCGCCGTGGCACGACGCGCCGACGATGCTGGCGGAGGCGCGCTCGTCGTACTCCGGTCCGTGCGAGCTGGCCGCGGCCGGCGCCGTCTACGACCTGTAGTCCGCACAAACCCCGCGACGCTGGGGCCGGTCGGGCAGGCTGTGCCCATGATCGTCGTCGACCACCTGACCAAGCGCTACGGCGGTTTCACCGCCGTGGAGGACGTCAGCTTCGCCTGCCGGCCGGGCCGGGTGACCGGCTTCCTCGGCCCCAACGGGGCCGGCAAGACCACCACCATGCGGGTCATGGTCGGCCTGACGCCGGCCAGCGCCGGCCGGGTGACGATCGGCGGCCACGCGTTCGCCTCGATCCCCAACCCGGGCCGCCACGTCGGCGTCCTGCTCGACGCCTCGGCGCAGCACGCCGGCCGCACCGGCCGGGAGATCCTGGCGCTGGGTGCGACCGCGATGGGCCTGCCGTCGTCGCGGGTCGACGAGATGCTGCACCTGGTCGGCCTCACCGACGGCGAGGCCAAGCGCCGGCTGCGCAACTACTCCCTCGGCATGAAGCAGCGGCTCGGCATCGCGCACGCGCTGCTCGGCGACCCGTCGGTGCTCATCCTCGACGAGCCCGCCAACGGCCTCGACCCCGCCGGCATCCGGTGGATGCGCGGCCTGCTGCGCGGCTACGCCGACCGCGGCGGCACCGTGCTGCTCTCCAGCCACCTGCTCCACGAGGTGGAGATGATCGCCGACGAGATGATCCTGATCGGCAACGGGCGGATCGTCGCCCAGGGTGACCAGCGGTCGCTGCTCGCCTCGCGGGGCGGCGCCGCCAGCGCCCTGGTGATGTCGCTGGACAACGCCCGGCTGGGCGCCGCGCTGGCCGCGGCCGGCCACGCCGTCACGCCGGCCGGCCCGGGCCTGCGGGTCGCCGCGACGGCCGAGCAGGTCGGCCGGGCGGCCCTGGACGCCCAGGTCGTGCTCACCGACCTGCGCGACGGCGGTGGCGGGCTCGAGGAGCTGTTCCTCGAGCTCACCTCCTCCAGCCAGCGCGACGCGATCGGAGCGACCCGATGACCACCACCGCCCAGCCGTTCCACCTCGACGTCTCGGGCACCGCGCCGGTGCCCTTCTGGCGCCAGGTGCTGGTCGAGCTCCGCAAGTCCTACGACACCCGCGCCGGCCTGTGGCTGCTGATCAGCATCGCCGGCCTGGTCGCGCTCGTCGAGGGCTTCATCGTGGTCGTCACGGTGATCGAGGGCGGCTTCATCGCCTTCAGCGACCTCGCCATCATCGCCGGCGGCATCACCTCGCTGCTGCTCCCGGTGCTCGCGATCCTGCTGGTCACCACCGAGTGGTCGCAGCGCAGCGCGATGGTGACCTTCAGCCTGGAGCCGCGCCGGTCGCGGGTGGTCCTGGCCAAGCTCGTGGTCTCGGTGCTGTACGTCGTCGCCACCCTCGTCGCCATGTACGCGATCGCCGTGGTGGCGACCGCCATCTGCGACATCGCCGGCGACGGGGCGGTCAGCTGGCGGGTGGACGTCAGCGGCACCGTCGGCTTCGCGCTGGTCCAGGTGCTCACCATGACGATCGGCTTCGCGCTGGGCGCGCTGCTGCTCAACACCCCCGCGGCGATCGTGGTCTTCTTCCTCTACTGGTACCTGCTGCCGATCGTCCTGTTCGCGGTCGGCTCCATCCGCGAGTGGCTGGGCAACGCCCTGGAGTGGGTCAACTTCCAGGCGGCGGTCGCGCCGCTGGGCGACTGGCAGCTCGACACCGCCGAGGAGTGGGGCAAGCTGCTGGTCTCGACGGCGCTGTGGATCGGGGTGCCGATGGTCGCGGGTCTCACGCGGATCCTGCGGGCCGAGGTGAAGTGACCCGGGGCCGGGCCGAGGCCGGGCGCCCGGACGTCCGCGGCGCCCGCTAACTTGGTGGGTCATGAGCACCCGTGAGGACGGCCGCGCCGACGACGATCTCCGCCCGATCAAGATCACCCGCGACTGGCTGGACCACCCGGCCGGCTCGGTGCTGATCGAGTTCGGCAAGACCCGCGTGCTGTGCGCCGCCTCGGCCTCCGAGGGCGTGCCGCGCTGGCGCAAGGGCAGCGGCCTGGGCTGGGTCACCGCCGAGTACGCGATGCTGCCCGCCTCCACCAACACCCGCTCGGACCGGGAGTCGGTCAAGGGCCGGATCGGCGGCCGCACGCACGAGATCAGCCGGCTGATCGGCCGCTCGCTGCGCGCGATCATCGACGACAAGGCGCTGGGCGAGAACACCATCCAGATCGACTGCGACGTGCTCCAGGCCGACGGCGGCACCCGGACCGCGGCGATCACGGGCGCGTACGTCGCCCTCGCCGACGCCTGCGCGAAGCTGGGCGTGCCCCAGGCCCTGACCGGTTCGGTGGCCGCGGTGAGCGTCGGGATCATCGACGGCGTGCCGCGCCTGGACCTGCCGTACGTGGAGGACGTGCGCGCCGAGACCGACATGAACGTCGTGATGACCGGCGACGGCAAGTTCGTCGAGGTCCAGGGCACCGCCGAGGGCGCCGCCTTCGACCGCGCCGAGCTGGACGCCCTGCTGGGCCTGGCCGAGAAGGGCTGCGCGGACCTGACCCGGCTGCAGGCCGAGGCGCTGGGGCGCTGACGGTGGCCGCCCCGCGGGTCCTGGTGGCCACCCGCAACGCTAAGAAGCTGGAGGAGATGCACCGCATCCTCCGCGAGCACCTGCCCGCGGTGGAGGTGCTCGGCCTCGACGACGTCGCCGCCTTCGACGAGCCCGTCGAGGACGAGCCCACGTTCGCCGGCAACGCGCTGCTCAAGGCGCGGGCGGGGGTGGCGGCCACCGGCGTCGCCACGATCGCGGACGACTCGGGCCTCTGCGTGGACGCGCTCAACGGCATGCCGGGGGTGCTCTCGGCGCGCTGGAGCGGCCCGCCGAAGTCCGACGAGCGCAACAACGAGCTGCTGCTGGCGCAGCTCTCCGACGTGCCGGACGAGCGGCGCGGCGCCCACTTCGTGTGCGCCGTGGCCGTGGTGCTGCCCGACGGTCGCGAGCTCGTCGTCGAGGGCCGGATGGAGGGCCGCGTGATCCGCGAGGTCCGCGGCGCCGGCGGGTTCGGCTACGACGTGCTGTTCGTCGCCGACGACCGCCCGGGCCTGACCACCGCGGAGCTCACCCGCGAGGACAAGGACGCCATCTCGCACCGGGGCCGCGCGCTGCGCGAGGTCGCGCCGCAGGTCGCCAAGCTGCTGGCCGGCTGAGCCCGATCCTGCGGGCCCGGGCCGGGTCGTGTGCCTGAGACCCCGGATATCCGGGGTCTCAGGCACACGACCCCCAAGCGTGATCGGTGCGCGATCGGGTGCCGAAGGCGGGAGTCGAACCCGCACGCCCGAAGGCACAGGTACCTAAAACCTGCGTGTCTGCCTGTTCCACCACTCCGGCGTGGGACGGGCGACCCCGGTCGGGGTCACTCGTCCCAGGTCCATCCTCCCAGCATGGTCTCGAAGGCCGCGTCCACCCCGTTGTCGCTGGCCTTGCGGGACAGTGCGATGGAGTAGGCGTTGTTGCCGGAGACGGTCAGGTACGCGACCTGGTAGATCTCGACGTCGGCCGCGTTCGTGCGGCTGATCTGCACACCGATGGCCCGCTTGCCGTCGATCTGGCGCTCGGGCAGGTCGCTGACCACGGCGCTGGAGTCCCCGCCGACCAGCAGGCCGCGCCAGTCGTCCTCGAGGTCCTCGGGGTCGGAGCTGCCGTTGGCCGAGCCCGCCTCGATGATCACGTTCGCCCGCGCGGTCTGGATCGACTCGCCCCACATCGCGGCCTTGTCGAGCGCGCCGGTCGAGGACGGGTCGGCCTCGCGGAACACGTCGGTGGCGTCGGTCCACTCGTCCGACGGCAGCACCACCGTGTAGCCGGTGCCGTCGAGGGTGGGTCCGGTGCCGGGGGACTCGGTCTCCTTCGTCTTCCCGGACCCCTTGGACGTCGACGAGGACGGGTCGGCCCCGGGCGTCGGCTCGTCGCCGCCGGCGAGGGCCACCACCGCGACGACGATCCCGATCACGAGCACGACGGCGAGCGCCGCGAGGCCGACCAGCAGGCCGGTGCGGGACTTCTTCGGTGCGGGCGGCGGCGGGTAGCCCGTCGACCGGTAGGCGTGCTGGTACCCGGCCGGGTAGCCCTGCTGCGGCGGCGGGTACTGGGGCGTGGGGGGCTGGGGCGTGGGTGACTGGTACGGCGCCTGCGCCGTCGGCTGGGCGGGCGGCGGCGCGGTGGTCGGCGCGGTGGGCGGGGCCGGCTTACCGGAGGGGGCCGGCCACTGGGGAGCCGACGTCGCGGCGTCCGGGTCGAGCCCCCGGACGAGCTCCATCGGCACGCGGCCGAGCGCGTAGCCCAGCACCGCGCACGCCCACTGGCACCCGCGCGTGTCGGTGCTGCCGCGGTCGCGGGCGAGCCGCAGCCCGGCCGCCTCCACCGCCTCGGTGGTGCCCGCGCCGCTGTCGAGCATCCCGAGCATGCCGTCGAGGGCGCCCAGGCGCACCGCGTCGGTGAGCAGGTTGATCGTCCCGCCGGACGCGGTGCCCTCGTCGAGGTAGTCGTCGAGCGCGCCGCGGAACGCCGACGCGTCGAGGAACAGCGCCGTGCCGTGGTCGCGGGCGAGCTCGGCGAGTGCCTGGTGCAGATCCATCGCTCTCCTCCGGTCGGGGCCGACCTCGGCGCGCTGCCTGGCGGGGACGATCAGGCGGTCAGCCCGAGATCCCTGCGCAGCTTGGCCACGTGGCCCGTCGCCTTCACGTTGTACTGCGCCACCGCGATCGTCCCGTCAGTGTCGACCACGAAGGTGGACCGGATCACGCCTTCCACGATCTTTCCGTAGAGCTTCTTCTCCCCGAAGGCCCCGAAGGCCCGGTGCACGTCGAGGTCGGGGTCGGAGAGCAGCGGGAAGGTGAGGCCGTCGCGCTCGCGGAACTTGGCCAGCTTGGCGGGGGTGTCCTTGGAGACGCCGAGCACCGTGTAGCCGGCGGCCTGCAGCGCGTCGAGGGAGTCGGTGAAGTCGCAGGCCTGCTTCGTGCAGCCCGGGGTCATCGCCGCGGGGTAGAAGTAGACGATCACCTTGCCGCCCTTGCGGACGTCCGCGAGGGAGACCTCGTTGCCCTGGTCGTCGGGCAGCGTGAAGTCGGGGGCGGCGTCGCCGGCGGCCAGGCGGGTGGGAGTGCTCACGGGATCTCCTGCGGTCTCGTCGTTACGGCGGCGCTGTCGCTATTGCAAACAGCATGCAATAGGCTCGCATGCGGCGCCGCCGGTGCGGTGCCCCTCCATCCAACTACAGCCGACGACAGCCAACGACAGCCGGGAGCACCCCATGCACGTGCCCGACGCATTCCTCGACGCACCCACGTCGGTGGCGACCGGGGCCGTGGCGGCGGCCGGCGTGGCCGTGGCGCTCCGCAAGGCCCGCACGGAGCTCGACGACCGGACCGCGCCGATGGCCGGCCTGGTCGCCGCGTTCGTCTTCGCGGGCCAGATGATGAACTTCCCGGTCGGCGCGGGCACCAGCGGGCACCTGCTCGGCGGCGCGCTCGCGGCGGTCCTGGTCGGCCCGTGGACCGCGGCGCTCTGCGTGAGCGTCGTGCTGCTCGTGCAGGCGCTGTTCATGGCCGACGGCGGGCTCACCGCGCTCGGCACCAACATCACGCTGATGGCGCTCGTCGGCGTCTTCGTCGGGTACGGCGTCTTCCGGCTCGCCATGCTCGTCCTGCCCCAGCGCGTCGGCTCGGTGCCGGTGGCCGCGGCGATCGGCGCCTTCGCCTCGGTCCCGGCCGCGGCGACCGTCTTCACCCTCCTCTTCGCGGTCGGCGGCACCGCCGACATCGACACCGGCACGGTGCTCACCGCGATGCTCGGCTGGCACACCGTGATCGGCCTCGGCGAGGCCGCGATCACCGGTCTGGTCGTCGGCGCCGTCGTCGCCTCCCGCCCCGACCTCGTCCACGGCGCGCGCGGGGTCCGCGCCGCCCAGCCGCTCCTCGTCACCCCGGAGGCCGCCCGATGAGGAACCGACGCTTCCTGGTCGTCGGCCTGCTGGTCACCCTCCTGATCGCCGGGGTCGGCAGCTACTACGCGAGCAGCCACCCCGACGGGCTGGAGTTCGTCGCGGAGAAGACCGGCTTCCTGGACTCGGCCGAGGACTCCGCGGCCGCCGACAGCCCGTTCGCCGACTACGGCACGGCGGGGGTCGAGGACGAGCG
Organism: Nocardioides sp. YIM 152588; assembly: GCF_040191335.1. Classification (NCBI taxonomy): domain Bacteria; kingdom Bacillati; phylum Actinomycetota; class Actinomycetes; order Propionibacteriales; family Nocardioidaceae; genus Nocardioides; species Nocardioides sp. YIM 152588. The sequence goes on from NZ_JBEGDJ010000014.1 coordinate 38,348, forward strand.
GCTCGGCGGCGGCATCGCCGGCGTGGTCGGCGTACTCCTGGTGCTCGGTCTGGGGACCGGCCTGTTCCTGGTGCTCCGTCGGCGCGGCCCCGAGGGCGGGGCCGAGGCATCCGAGGAGTCCGCGGACGAGCCCGCCGACGCCGGGCGGGCCTGAGGCATGGGCGCGGGCCACGGCCACCGGCTCCACTTCCACGGCCACTCGGCCGTCCACCGGGCGCCGGCGCACCTGAAGATCCTGGTGCTGCTGGCGTTCGTGCTGACCGTGGTGGCGACGCCGCGCACCTGGTACCCGGTCTTCGGCGTCTACCTGGTGGTGCTGCTCGCGGTCATCGCGCTCGCGCGGGTGCCGGTCACCTACGTGCTGAAGCGCGCCGTGATCGAGGTGCCGTTCCTGGTCTTCGCCGCGCTCATCCCGTTCGTGGCGGAGGGGCCGCAGGTCCCCCTGTTCGGCTGGGAGGCGGTCATGGTCTCCGAGCCCGGCCTGGTCGCGGCCTGGGGGCTCGCGGTCAAGGGCACGCTCGGCGTGATCGCCTCGCTGACGCTCGCCGCGACCACGGAGCCCGACGCGGTCCTGCTCGGGCTGCAGCGGCTGCGGATGCCGCACCTGATCGTGCAGATCATGGGCTTCATGATCCGGTACCTCGACGTGGTCACCGCCGACCTGCGGAGGATGATGACCGCCATGCGATCGCGCGGCGTCGACCCCCGCTCGCCCCGGCACTGGCCGGCGCTGGCGAAGACCCTCGGCGCGCTCTTCGTGCGCTCCTACGAGCGCGGGGAGCGCGTCCACCTGGCGATGCTGTCGCGCGGGTACGACGGCCGCCTCCCGGAGGGGCTGCTGTCCGACGGGAGGGGCCGATGACCCCGGTGCTCGACGTCCGGGGCCTCGCGTTCGCCTACCCCGACGGCCACCAGGCGCTCTTCGGCGTCGACCTGCACGTGCACGCCGGCGAGCGGGTCGCGCTGCTCGGGCCGAACGGAGCCGGCAAGACCACCCTGGTGCTGCACCTCAACGGCATCCTCACCGCCGACGCCGGCCAGGGGGCCGGGTCGGTCAGCGTCAGCGGGCTGCCGGTGACCAGGAAGAACCTGCTGGAGATCCGGCGGCGCGTCGGCATCGTCTTCCAGGACCCCGACGACCAGCTCTTCCTCGGCTCGGTGCGCGCGGACGTCGCCTTCGGCCCGGCGAACCTCGGGATCAAGGGCGCCGCGCTGGAGCGCCGGGTGATGGACGCCCTCGACATGGTCGGGATGGCCGACTTCGCCGACCGGCCGCCGCACCACCTCTCCTTCGGCCAGCGCCGGCGGGTGGCGGTCGCGACCGTGCTGGCGATGGAGCCGGAGATCCTGGTCCTCGACGAGCCGTCGTCCAACCTCGACCCGGCCTCGCGCCGCGAGCTGGCCGACATCCTGCGGTCGCTGGACGTGACCGTGCTGATGGTGACGCACGACCTGCCTTACGCGCTCGAGCTGTGCCCGCGGTCGGTGGTGCTCAGCCAGGGCCGCGTGGTCGCCGACGGGTCGACGTACGACGTGCTGACCGACGCGGAGCTGATGAGCGCCCACCGATTGGAACTCCCGTTCGGCTTCGTGCCGGTCCGCGTTGATAGCCTGCACCCGTGAGCAACCAGCCCGCAGACATCGAGCGCGAGATCGAGGAGACGCGTGAGCGTCTCGCCGGCACCATCGACCAGCTCCTCTACCGCTCGCACCCCAAGACGATCGCGCGCCGCGAGGTCGCCCAGGTGAAGGCCTATTACGTCGACCCGGCGACCGGTGAGCCCCGCACCGACAACATCCTCAAGACCGTCGGCATCGTCGGCGGCGTCGTCGCCGCGCTCGTCATCATCCGCAAGATCGCCGGCTGACCGAACCCGTGAGCAGTGCCGTGTCGGACAAGACACCGATCAAGATGCTGCACGACCGCATCCTGTGCGAGCTCGACACCGACACCGGTGAGCGGCGCTCGTCCGGGGGGATCGTGATCCCGGCGACCGCGGCGATGGGCGGCAAGCGCCTCGCCTGGTCCCGCGTCGTCGCGGTCGGGCCGCACGCCCGCGCCGTCGAGTCCGGCGACCGGGTCCTCTACGACCCGGAGGACAAGGCCGAGGTCGAGGTCCAGGGCGAGGTCTACGTGGTGATGCGCGAGCGCGACATCCACGCCGTCGCCGCCGACCGCCTCGCCGACGAGTCCGCCGGCCTCTACCTCTGAATCGGCCGAGCGCGTCTCCGCTTCGCTCCGCCGCGCAGTCGAGGCCCGTAGGGTCGTCGCATGGCTGTCGAGGTGGAGAAGCGCGGTCCGGTGACCGTGGTGACGCTGGACCGGCCGGAGGTGCGCAACGCCGTCGACGACGCGCACTCCGCGGCGCTGGTGGAGGCGTTCGAGGCCTTCGAGGCGGACGACGACGCCTCCGTCGCGGTCCTGTACGGCGCCGGCGGGGTCTTCTGCGCGGGCGCGGACCTGAAGGCGGTCAGCCGCGGCGAGCGCACGGTCAGCGCGCCCGGCGAGGGGCCGGGACCGATGGGCCCGACCCGGATGCTCCTGTCGAAGCCGGCGATCGCCGCCGTCGAGGGCTACGCGGTCGCGGGCGGCCTGGAGTTGGCGCTCTGGTGCGACCTGCGGGTCGCCGACCCGGACGCCGCGTTCGGCGTCTTCTGCCGCCGCTGGGGCGTGCCGCTGATCGACGGCGGCAACGTGCGGCTGCCGCGGCTGATCGGCCACTCCCACGCGCTCGACCTGATCCTGACCGGCCGCGAGGTCGGCGCCGAGGAGGCGCTGCGGATGGGGCTGGCCAACCGGGTCAGCGCGCCCGGGCGGGCCCTCGAGGAGGCGATCGCGCTGGCCGAGAGCCTCGCCGCCTTCCCGCAGACCTGCCTGCGCGCCGACCGGATGGCCTCCTACGAGCAGCACGACCTGCCGCTGGGCGACGCGCTGAGGGTGGAGTGGAACCACGGCCTGCGGGCCTTGGCCAGCGATACTGTCCTGGGCGCGACGCGGTTCGCCGGCGGTGCCGGACGCCACGGTTCGTTCGACGACTGACTCGGGACCAGGTTCGGCGACCAGCGACGCGTCGGCACTGACAGCGACGGGCGGCACGGAGGACGACGGTGGCGAAGGGTCCGGGACGGGACCAGCGGGGGCCGATGGAGCGGCTGGTGCGGATCGCGGCGGTGCTGCGCGCCGCCGGGCCGGCCGGGGTGCACCGGGATCGCCTCCTGGCACTCGCGGGGTTCGACGGCAAGGACGCGGCCAGCCAGCTGGCCCGCGAGCTGCGCCACCTCACCAACCAGGGCTGGCAGATCGACAACCTCGCCGAGGCCGGTGAGGACGCCGTCTACGCCATGACCACCGTCGACAACCGGCTCCGCGTCCGGCTGACCCCCGAGCAGCAGACCCAGCTGCGCCGCGCGGTGCTGCTCGCCGACCGCGACGACCTGGTCACCCGGCTCGGGCTACCCCGCGACGCCCGGCCCGCGGAGGTCGCCGCTCAGGTCTCGCCCGCGGCGGAGGAGCTCGACGCGGCGGTCGCGGTCGTCGTACCCGCCGTCCGGGACCGTGCGGTCCTCCGGTTCGGCTACAAGGGCCTCCCGCGGGTGGTCCACCCCGAGTCGGTCCAGGCCCGCAACGGCACCTGGTACCTGCGCGGCATCGAGGACGCGGCCCTGGACGCCGGCGGCCCGGTGAAGACGTTCGTGGTGACGCGGATGGTCGACCCCGAGGCCGGCCCGGCCGGGTCGGCGCGACCGGTGCCGTCGGTGCGCCACGCCGGGCTGCACCCGATGACCTGGGAGATCGACCCGCCGGTCGAGGTCGCGCTGCGCACCTCGCTGGCCTTCGAGCCCGACGTACGCCGCTGGCTCGGCGACCCGATCGAGATCGAGGACGACGGCGGGGCCGCCTGGGGGGTGCGGATGACCTACCGCGTCACCAACCGCGCGGCGCTGCGCGACCGGCTCAACGAGCTGGGCCGCCGGGTGCGGATCGAGGGGCCCGAGGAGGTCCGCCGCGAGGTGCTCGACGCGCTGGCCGTCGCGGCCGGCCTCGACCGCGCTCACGAGGAGGGTGCCTGATGCCCGCCGTCCCCAAGTACGCCGCCCGGATCGCCCGGCTGCCCCAGGTCTTCGAGCGGCTCGCCGCGCACCCCGACGGCCTGCCGCTGGCCGACCTCGCCGCCGGCCTCGGCGTCCCGGCCGCCGAGCTCCGCGACGACCTGCTGGCCTTCTACTCCGCGGACGTCTCCGCCGACTGGCTGCTCGGCCTGACCCGCCCCGACGTGCTGGAGTTCCTCGGCCCCGACGGCGCCGACGCCGACCCGACCGAGGCGGAGGTCGTCCGGTTCGTGGAGGAGCACGGCGAGCTCGGGGTGGAGTACGTCGACGCGGCCGAGCTGGCGCTGGTCTACTCCGCCGCCCTCGCGCTGCTCGACATCGAGCCCGAGAACATCGACCTGATCGACGCGATCGGCGTGCTGACCGACACGATGGTCGGCGACGCGGGCCTGGCGGGGGAGCCGGCCGCCCGCCACTGGAACCGGCCGCTGCCCCTGTTGCAGCAGGCGCACGAGCGGCGCCGGGCGGCGCGGATCGTCTACTCCCGGTCCTGGCAGCACGGCGTCACCGAGCGCGAGATCGAGCCGTACCGGCTGGTCCAGACCCGCCGCGGCTGGGAGGTGGACGCCGGCCCGGTCCGCGACGACGGCAGCCTGCGGACCTACCTGCTCTCCAACATCCGGGAGGTCGAGGTGCTCGAGCGCGGCTTCGAGCCGCCCGCGGACCTCGACGAGCGCCTGGCCGCACAGCGGGCCACCGAGACCGTGCGGGTCTGCGTGCCCCACGACGCGCGCTGGGCCGTCGACTTCTACGCCGAGCGGTCGACCGTGGTGCAGGACGACGAGGAGCTGGTCGCCCTCGACGTCGAGCTGCTGCCGCCGCTGGAGCGGCGCGTCGGGATGCTGATGCTGGCGTCGGGGCCGGAGGCCTTCGTGGTCTCCCCGCCGGAGCTGGAGTCCGCCGGCGCCGTGCTCGCCGAGGAGCTGCTGGTCCACCACTCGCTCGACCCGGCCGAGTAGGACTCAGCCCGCGCCGATCTCCCGCTCGTCGCTGAGCCGCGCCCGGTCGGCGGCGCGGTGCCCCTCGCCGGCCGCGCTCGGCGCGGAGGCCATGGAGGAGCGGCGGTCGCCCTTCCAGGTGCCGCGGACGCGGTTGCGGCGCAGCGCCTCGGCGAAGTAGTCGTGCACGGCGACCTCCTTCTCCCGCAGCGCCAGCGCCGTCTCCGAGGAGGTCGGGGCGTCCTCGGGACGGATCCCGCGGCCACCGCGCCGCCCGTCCGGTCCCTCGCCGGTGGCGGCCGCGATCTCGGCCCGCCGGGCCTCGCCGAGCCGCTGGCCGATCCGCAGCGCGTAGGCCTCGTAGAAGGCCAGCCGCGCGGTGATGGTGGCGACCTGCTTCTTCTCCCAGCGGCGCCGGCGGGCGTTCCAGGTGCGCACGGTCTCCCGCTCGGTGGAGGCCAGGTAGCGCTCGCAGTCGGCGACCATCTGGACCAGCAGCGACTCGTAGAGCGCCTTGGTCACCTCGATGTCGGCGGCGAAGCCGTACATGGTGACCGCGGTCGAGTCGTGGCTGATCGTGCAGCGCAGGTCGTTGGTGTGGGCGACGTTGAGCAGCAGCCGCACGTAGCGGGCCAGGCCGCGCTTGCCGGGCTCGCCGATCCGGTAGTTCTCGGCCACCGGCTGGTCGTGCCGCTCCTGGCGCGCGGTGTGCGCGCGGGCCAGGGCCAGCGCGATCGAGTGCCGGGTGGCCAGGCCCTGCGCCTTGGTCAGGAAGGCCTCGCGCTCGTGCTCGTTGCGCGTGCCCTCGGCCTGCCGCAGCAGCTTGGCGATCCGTGCCAGGGTGCCGTCGTCGACGGTGTGGCTGACCTGGCCGAGCCCCTCCTCGGCGTACGCGTGCTGGAGCAGCTCGGCGGTGACGGGGGAGCCGAGGTCCTCCAGCAGCCGCACGAACGTGCCCCGCCACGCGGCGCCGTGGCCCGGCTCGCCGTGCAGGTGGTGGGCGATCTCGTGGAGCACCACCAGCCCGCGCAGCGCCCACCGGCCGCCGCGCTCGAACGGCGGCACGGCGATGGTCGCGTCGTCGAGGGAGTACGTCGCCGCGGTGCTGCCCCGCCGGGGCCGGACGCGCACGGGGAGCGCCTCGCGGCCGCCGTACCGCCTGCCGCGCTCGGCGAGGTGGCCGAGGACCTGGTCGACGTAGCGGCCGACCGCCTCGGGGTCGGTGAACCGCGGCTCCGGCTCGGGCTTGAACGTGCGCCCGTCGACGGTGATCTCGGGGCGGTCCGGGCGCAGGGTGTCCAGCCAGCCCGCCACCTGGTCCTCGGCGGCGTAGGCGGCCCAGCGGTCCGGGTCGGTGCTCATGCGAGGAGTCTGCCGGGCGGGCCCGACACGGGCGAACCCGCGCGGCCTCAGAAGGCGTCGTCCTCCGCCCGCGCCTCGGGGCCGCGCAGGCGCTGCAGCTGCGCCATCCCGTGGTAGAGCACGATCGCGGCGATCGTGCCCAGCGTGATCCCGGTGAACGTCATGTCGCCCCACGACAGCGTCAGGTCGCCGATCGCGATGATCAGCGCCGCGGCGGCGGGGAACTGGTTGACCGGCTGGGAGAAGTCGACCCGGTTGTCGATCCAGATCCGGACGCCGATCAGCCCGATCAGGCCGTAGAGGGCGACGGTCACGCCGCCCAGCACGCCGGCCGGCACGGTGTTGAGCAGCGCGCCGAACTTGGGGGAGAGGCTGAGCAGGATCGCGACGGCGCCGGCCACCCAGTAGGCGGCGGTGGAGAAGACCCGGGTCGCGGTCATCACGCCGATGTTCTCGCCGTACGTCGTCGTGGCCGATCCGCCGCCCAGGCCCGCCAGGCTCGTGGCCAGGCCGTCGGCGAACAGCGCCGTGCCCGTCCGGTCGTTGATGGTCGGGTCGTCGACCAGGTGGGCGACGCTGCGCACGTGGCCGACGTTCTCGGCGACCAGCACCAGCACGACCGGCAGGAACATCGGCACGACCGACCAGGTGACGGTCGGGTGGGCGAAGTCGGGCAGGCCGATCCAGTCGGCCTCGCGGACCGCGGTGAAGTCGAGGTCGCCGGCGAGCGCGGTGGCGACGTACCCGACGACGACGCCGACGAGGATCGACAGCCGGGCCAGCATGCCGCGGAAGGCGGCGGCGATCACGCAGATGGTGGCGAGGGTGAGCGTCGCGATCCAGGGCGCCGCCGAGAAGTTGGTGGTCGCGGCGCCGCCGAGGTTGAAGCCGATGAGGGCGACGATCGCGCCGGTGACCACCGGCGGCATCAGCGTGTCGATCCAGCCGGAGCCGGTGACGTTGACGACCAGGCCGACCGCGGCGAGGAGCAGGCCGGTGACCATGATCCCGAAGAGGGCGGAGCCCATGCCGTCGGAGGCGGTCGCGGCGAGGATCGGGGCGATGAACGCGAAGGAGCTGCCCAGGTAGCTGGGCACGCGGTTGCGGTTGAGCGTCAGGAAGAGCATCGTGCCGACGCCGGAGAAGAAGAGCGTGGTCGACGGCGGGAAGCCGGTCAGCACGGGCACCAGGAACGTCGCGCCGAACATGGCGACGACGTGCTGGGCGCCGAAGCCGACGGTCCGCGGCCAGGAGAGCCGCTCGGTGGGGCGGACGATGGCCTCCGCGGCGACGTGGCGCCCGTCGCCGTGCACGGTCCAGGACATGGCTTCCTCCTCGGCGGCGCCCCGAGTACGGCGCCTGCGCGGGAGCCTAGGGATTCGTCATCCGCGCGTCATCCCGGGCGCGTAGCGTGCCGGTCATGGCACTCGCACAGAACCTGGCCCGCATCGCGCTCGGCTCGGTGATGACCTTCGCCGGCGTCACCCACCTGACCACCGCCCGGGAGGAGTTCCAGGCGCAGGTGCCGGACTGGTTCCCGGTCGACGACGACGTCGTGGTCGTGGCCTCGGGCGTGGTCGAGATCGGCCTGGGCGCGGCCTTCGTGGCGCTGCCGAAGCGCCGCGGGCTGATCGGCGCCCTGCTGGCGGCGTTCTTCGTCGCGATCTTCCCCGGCAACATCGCGCAGTACGTCGAGGGCACCGACGCCTTCGGCCTCGACACCGACCGCAAGCGGCTGGTGCGGCTGTTCTTCCAGCCGCTGCTGGTGCTGTGGGCGCTGTTCGGCGGCGGGCTGCTGCGGCGCAAGGGCTCGCAGGAGGAGTGATCCGCGGCTGTCGGCGGTCCGTGGCAGCGTGGCGCCATGACCGGTGACGGCACGGCGACGACGTACGAGTTCGAGGCCGACCTGTGGCGGTGGCAGGCCCGCGACGAGCCGGGCGGCTGGTGGTTCGTCGCGCTCCCGTTCGAGGTCGCCGACGCCATCGACGAGGCGTCGGCGGGCAGGGCCGGCGGGTTCGGCAGCGTCCGGGTCGAGGTGACGGTCGGCGCCAGCACCTGGCGCACCTCGGTCTTCCCGAGCCAGGAGCGGAGGACGTTCGTGCTGCCGGTGAAGAAGGCGGTGCGGGTGCGGGAGGGGCTCGTCGAGGGAGGCCCGGTCGGCGTCGCGCTGCGGCCCCTGTGACCGTGGCCGTGGGCGGCCGACTTCCCAGGACGGCGGCGGCGCGCCGCGTCCTCCGGTAGCGTCACCTGCGCCGCCGGCACCGGTGCCGGGCACCCCTACGCGAGAGCTCCCCAGACTTGGAGGCAGCGATGAAGAGCGGTTTGCCCGGTGACGCCGACGACGTCGGCACGATCCCGGAGCCGGCGACGGGGCGCGACCCGTCGGACTACAACAGCAGCGGCCGGCTCCGGTCGTCGGTCTACGACGCTGAGATCGCCCGCCTGCAGGAGCAGCTCGTCCGGCTGCAGCACTGGATCGCCTCGGAGGGGCTCAAGGTCGCGGTGATCTTCGAGGGCCGCGGCTCCGCCGGCAAGGGCGGCGTCATCAAGCGCATCACCGAGCGCACCAGCCCGCGCATCGTGCGGGTGGTCGCGCTGCCGAAGCCGACCGAGCGCGAGCGGACGCAGTGGTACTTCCAGCGGTACGCCAAGCACCTGCCCGCCGCGGGCGAGATGGTCCTGTTCGACCGCAGCTGGTACAACCGCTCGAACGTGGAGTGGGTGATGGGCTACTGCACCGAGGAGGAGCACACCGAGTTCCTGCGCAGCTGCCCGGAGTTCGAGCGGATGCTGGTGCGCTCCGGCATCGTCGTCCTCAAGTACTGGTTCTCCGTCTCCTTCGACGAGCAGCGCAAGCGGTTCGAGGCCCGCAACGAGGAGCCGATCAAGCGCTGGAAGCTCTCCGACATGGACCTCGCCGAGCACGAGCTGTACGTGCGCTACTCGATGGCGAAGGACACCACGTTCCAGTACACCGACATCAAGCAGGCGCCCTGGTACGTCGTCCCGTCGGACGACAAGAAGGCCTCGCGGCTCAACTGCATCAGCCACCTGCTCAGCCAGTTCGAGTACGGCGACGCCGTGCCCGACGAGGTGGTGCTGCCGCAGATGAAGGAGATCGCGTACGTGCGTCCGCCGGTGGCCGACCAGACGTTCGTGCCGCGCCTCTTCTGAGCGCGGACCGGGGTCGGGCGCGGGGTCGAGCCCGGGTGGGTGCGAGCGGTCAGTGCTCGCGGAGCAGCACGCCCGAGCCCTCGACGCGGTCGTCGATGCCGTGCTCGCGCAGCGCGTGCCACAGCGTGGCGGCGTTGATCGCGACGACCGGCTTGCCCAGCTCGGCCTCCAGGGTCTCGGCCGGGCCGACGAACGACAGGTTCGTGCCGACCTGCACGATGGCCTCCACGTCCGGGCCGTCCAGCTCGGCGACGACCTCGCGCAGCCGCGGCTCGTCGACGCGGGCGATGTCGGTGGCGGTCGCGCAGCGCAGCCCGGTGATCGCGGCGACGTCGAACCCGGCCTCGGTGAAGAACCGGCCGACCTCCCGGTCAGCGACGGGCTGGTAGGGGGAGAAGACCGAGATCCGTCGTACGCCGAGGGCCTCCAGCCCCGCGCGGCAGGCGCTCGCACCGGTGGTGACCGGCAGCCCGGTGCGCTCGGTCAGGCGGCGCTCGAACGCGGCGTTGCCCTCGACGCCGCCCCAGAAGGTCTCGGCCGACATGCCCATCACCATCCGGTCGGGCTCGGCGGTCAGCACGTCGCGCACCGCGGTGTCGATGGAGGCCCGGATCTGCACCAGCAGCGCCTCGAACCCGGTGTCGCCGTCCATGGTCGGGTCGGCGATGTGCATCGAGCCCGCGCGGTAGGCGACGCCGTCGATCCCGGCCCGCCAGTAGTCGTGCTCGACGACGGTGTTGGTGCTGGGCACGACGACCCCGAAGACGGCCCGCGGCCCGACGACGTTCGACACGGCGGGAACCCTAGCGGTGCCGGGCGGGAGAACGACCGAGGCCCCTCGCGAACGAGGGGCCTCGGTATCTGTACGCCATCAGGGACTCGAACCCCGAACCCGCTGATTAAGAGTCAGCTGCTCTGCCAATTGAGCTAATGGCGCATGTTCTGTTGTCGTTCCCGGCGGTGTGCCGTTCACGAGAAGAAACATTACCAGCGGGGGATCGGGCGGCGAAATCGGCGAACCCCTCACCGATGTGACGTCCGTCGTCCGCCAGCGGACTCCTAGAGCGACTCCAGGACCGCCTGGGCCGCGTTGTGACCGCCGAGGCCGGAGACCGCCCCGCCGCGCCGCGCGCCGGAGCCGCAGAGCAGCACCTGCGGGTGGTCGGTGTGGACGCCCCAGCGCTCCGCGGCGGTGTCGAGCCGGGTGCGCGCCGACGCCCACGGCCAGTCCAGGTCGCCGTGGAAGATGTGGCCGCCGGGCATCGCCAGGTCGGCCTCGATCTCCTGGGGGATCTTCGCCTCGATGCACGGGTTGCCGTCGGGGTCGCGCAGCACGACCTCGTCGATCGGGTCGAGCAGGTGTTCGTCGAGCGCGGCCAGCGCCTGGCGGACGGCCTCGGCCTTCGTCGCCTCGGGGTCCTCGGTGAAGAGCGAGGCCGGGGTGTGCAGGCCGAAGTAGGTGAGGGTGTGGGTGCCCGGCGGGACGTCGCCGAGGATCGAGGGGTCGGTCAGCGAGTGGCAGTAGACCTCGCCCGGCATCGGGTCGGGCACCTGGCCGGCGGCCGCGGCGGCGTACGCCGCCTCCAGCTGGCCGTAGTTCTCGGCGAGGTGGAGCGTCCCCGCGAACGCCTCCTCGGGGTCCGCGCCGGAGCGCAGCCGCGGGAGGCGGGCGAGGAGCAGGTTGATCTTGAGCTGGGCGCCCTCCGGCTTGCTGTCCGGGTCCTCCTCGCCGCCGAGCAGGATCTGCAGCACCCACGGCGCGACGTTGGCCAGCACGAACCGGGCCCGGACGCCGTGCTCGCCGCCGGCGTCGTGCCAGCGCACCTCGGCTCCCTCGGCGGAGCCGTCGTCGGGGACGATCCGGCTGACGCCGGCGCGGGTGAGGATCTCGACCCCGGCGGTCCGCGCGGCGGCCTCCAGGGCGCCGGTGACCGCGCCCATGCCGCCGATCGGCACGCGCCACTCGCCGGTGCCGTTGCCGATCAGGTGGTAGAGGAAGCAGCGGTTCTGGATCAGGGTCGGCTCGTGCAGCGAGGCGAAGGTGCCGATCAGCGCGTCGGTGGCGACCACGCCGCGGACGACGTCGTCGTGGAACCGGCGCTCGATCGCCTCGCCCAGCGGGCGCTGCACGACGTCGGTCCAGACCTGCGGGTCGACGGCGGCGCGCAGGTCCGCCTCCGAGGGCAGGGTCGAGGTCAGGGTCGGCGCGACGGCCGCGGCCAGGTCGGCGACGCCGGCGTAGAACTCCCGCCAGGCGTCGTACTCGTCGTCGGAGCCGGTGAGCTCCCGGAACGAGGCTCGCGTCGCCTCGCCCTCGTCACGCTCGACGAGCAGGCCGCCGCTGATGCCGTCGTGCCGGTACGGCGTGTACGAGGCCGTGCGGCGACGCGCCAGCGCGATGTCCAGGTCGAGGTCGCGGACCACCTCGTCGGGGAGCAGCGAGACCAGGTAGGAGTAGCGCGAGAGCCGCGTCGGGTACGCCGGGAACGCCTGCGTCGAGATCGCGGCGCCGCCCACGTGGTCGGCGCGCTCCAGCAGCAGGACGGAGAGTCCGGCGCGGGCGAGGTAGGCCGCGGCGGTCAGGCCGTTGTGCCCGCCACCGACGATCGCGACGTCGTAGCTCTCCCGAGAGGCGCCCTGGTTCACGCTCCGACCCTAGTGCGAAACGGGAACAGTGGGGGACCTGATGCCGTTGATGACTAAACCAGTCGGATGTGACACGGGACCACAGGAGGTGCCGGAATGCCGGCCATCACCGTCGACGACCTGACCGTCCTGCCGCGGATCAAGGGGCCCGGTCTGGGGGACCAGCCGCGGCCGGTCCGCTCGGTCACCGCGGCCCCGCGGGGGTACGAGGGCGAGGGCTTCCCGGTGCGGCGCGCCTTCGCCGGCGTCGACCTGCGCGACCTGGACCCGTTCATCATGATGGACCAGATGGGCGAGGTGGAGTACGCCCCGGGTGAGGCGAAGGGCACGCCGTGGCACCCGCACCGCGGCTTCGAGACGGTCACCTACATGATCGACGGCGTCTTCGACCACCAGGACTCCCACGGTGGGGGCGGCACCATCACCAACGGCGACACCCAGTGGATGACCGCCGGGTCGGGGCTGCTGCACATCGAGGCGCCGCCGGAGTGGTTGGTGCAGTCCGGCGGGCTGTTCCACGGGATCCAGCTGTGGGTGAACCTGCCGCGCGCGTCGAAGCTGACCGACCCCCGCTACCAGGACATCCGGGCCGGGGAGGTCCGGCTGCTGACGTCTGCCGATGCGGGGGCCCTGGTCCGGGTGATCGCGGGCAGCGTGGCCGGCCACGACGGCCCGGGCGCCACGCATACCCCGATGAGCCTGGTCCACGTCTCGCTGGAGCCGGGCGCGCGGATCGACCTGCCGTGGGAGGTGGAGTTCAACGCGCTCGCCTACGTCCTCGGCGGTCGGGGCACCGTGGGGATCGAGGGCCGCCCGCTCGAGTCGGGCCAGACCGCCGTCTTCGGCCCGGGCGACTTCCTGACGCTGGCGGCCGACGGCGCGCAGGAGTCGCGCTCCCCGCAGCTGGACGTCGTGGTGCTGGGCGGGCGGCCGATCCGCGAGCCGATCGCCTGGGCGGGGCCGTTCGTGATGAACACCAAGTCCGAGGTGCTCGGCGCCTACGAGGACTTCCAGAAGGGGCGGTTCGGGCACATCCCGGCGGGCTGACGCCCGCCGGGTCGCCGTCGTCGGCGGATCATGGGGGCGTGGACACGGTCACGACCCGGAGGGCACGGGCGTCCGACGCCGGACGTCTCGCGGAGATCGCGGCGGCGTCGTACCTGCCGTACGTGGAGCGCCTGGGCGGGACGCGACCGCCCCCGATGGTGGCGGACTACGCGGCGGCCGTCGCCGAGGACCTGGTCTGGGTGGCGGAGGTCGCGGGTGATCGCGCGGGCTTCGTCGTCGTGGTGGACCAGCCGACGACCACGCTCCTGAAGAACGTGGCGGTCCATCCCGACTGGCAGGGGCGGGGGATCGGCCGGCTGCTGATCGCCATCGCGGAGGAGCGCGCGAGGGCGACCGGCCGCGGGGTGGTCGAGCTGTACACGAACGTGGTGATGGTCGAGAACATCCGGCTGTACGCGCGCCTGGGGTACGCCGAGGTCGGCCGGCGGACCGAGCACGGCTTCACCCGCGTCTTCTTCGAGAAGGTCGTGCGTTTGGCATGAGGTGAGCGGCGCCGGCTGTCGCCGGCCGCCTCACCTCCGCCGGTGGTAGCGGTGGTCGCCGTTGGGGAGCCTGGTGGTGTCGTACGTCGGGTCGTGGGCGCGGTGGTGGTGGTACCCACAGAGCAGGACCGCGTTGGCGAGGTCGGTGGGGCCGCCGTGGGACCAGGGGGTGTGGTGGTGGGCGTCGCACCAGGTGGCGGGGACGGTGCAACCCTCGGCGCGGCAGGTGGTGTCGCGCAGGCGGAGGGCCTTGCGTTGGGCGGGGGTGAAGAGTCGTTGGGCTCGGCCGAGGTCGAGGACCTCCGACCTGCCGCCGAGGACCGCGGGGACGATCTTGGCGGTGCAGGCCAAGCGGCGGGCGTGGGCGGCGGTGATCCGGCCGCTGCCGTCGGAGGTGACGCTGTCGAGGAGGCCGGCGGCGCCGAGCCGCTTGCGCAGGTCCTCGATCCCGATGGTGACCATGACGGTGGTGGCGTCGCCGCCGTGGTCGGGCAGCGTGCTCGGGTCGAGGCGGTCGAGCAGGGTGCAGAAGGCGTGGCCGAGGGCGCGGTGTCGAGGCAGCCGCTCCACCTCCGGTGCCTGAGGTGCGAGCGAAGCGAGCCTCGTAACCTCCCCACGCGGCGACGTGAGGGCGTCGAGGTAGGTGGCCAGCCGGGTCGCCGTGGCGTCGGGCAGCGTCATGGTGACCCGGGTGGCGCCGTCGCCGAGCGGCTTCATCCGCACCGACAACGCGGCCTGGGCACGGGTCTCCTCGGCGTGGAGACGGCGGGCCTCCTCGTCCTCGGCGACCTCGGGGGCGACGACGTCGAGCACCCGGCGGCCGAGCACCCGCAGGTGCTGGGGGAGCATCCCGAGTCCGCCGCACTCGGCGGCGTCGCCGGTCCCGAGCGCGACCAGCCGGGCCTCGGCGTCGCGCTGGAGGGTGTCGTCGATGCGGTCGGGGAGGGCGTCGAGGGCATGCACGATGGTCTTGGCCTGGTCCAGCGAGAGCCGTCCGGTGGCCATCGCGGCGCCGACCTCGGGCCAGCGCTGGTCGATCGTTTCCGCCAGCCGACCCTCGGGCCGGAGCCGGGCGACCTCCACGTTCGCGCGGTGGGCCAGCCATGCGGCCACGTCCCGCGCCCCGTGCGTGTCGGCGACGTCCCCGGATGCGGCCATCGCACGCAGCCGCAGCTCGGCGACCTGCGTCTCCAGGGCCACCAGTTCGGTGAGCAGGTCTGCCTTCTCGGCGGTGCTGAGGTAGGCGGCCCGTGCGTCGGCCACCGACACCAGCGCGTCCCGGCAAGCGGCCACCGCACGCGTGATGCGGTGCGGGACAGGACCGGGGAGCAGGGTCATCGTGCGGCCTTCGGGAGCGGTGGCGGCTTGTCCTGATTCTACGCGACAACCGAACTGGCGTTCGATAGTCAGGTTGGGGTAGATCTCATCCACAGGCCCGAGGCGTTGGGTGCGGCATACCGCCGCCAGCGACGCACTCGCATGCCGACCAGAGGTCGTGCACTTCGGCTCATCCAGATTGACGCAATCTCGGGGCTGCCGCGTGACGGGACGGTTCCTAGGCGGCGCCGTCCTTCCTGGCCATCAGAACCAGCCGCACCCCGGTCACCAGGAGCCATACGAGCCACGCGGCGTAGCCGAGCATCCCCACGAACAGGATCGGCGAGCCGTCAGCGATCGCGAGGTTGGCCACCCCGGCGGCGATCAGCAGGCCTCCGCCGGCCAGGCCGAGCACACGCTGCCACGGCGCCGCCAGCTGACTCGCATGCGCCGCCAGCGCAGTGCCGATGAAGGTGGTGCCGAGCGCCGGCAGCGCGAGCGCGAACGCTCCTGCATGCAACTGCCAGACGAGCTCGAACAGCGGGCTCGGCTCGGTGGGCTCGCCGGCGGACAACACGACTCCGTTCCACAGAACGGCGTAGAGCGCGAAGACCGCCGCGAGAGTCGCGCCCGCGGCCACCGCGAGGCGCGACCAGTCGGCGCCCACGCCCCCGCGACGTCCGACCAGTCCGTGGAGACCGGTCACGAACACGAGCAGCAGCGGCAGGTTCAGCGCCTCTGAGCCGACCGCGATCGCGACCGCGCCTCTGTTCTCCGCGTGGAAGGCGAGCACCTTCTCGATCGGGTCGCCGAAGCCGGGCGCTCCGGCCCAGACCAGCACCGCATTCTGGATGACCAGCGACGCTACCAACGCGATCGCCGCCGCACCCACGACCCGCTCCCCGAACACAGGGCTCGGCGCCGTCACCGGAATCTTGTTCACGGCCACAGCGTGCGCATGTGGAGCCGCGATCAACATCGGGGATCATCCCGATCTACGCCCTGACCTGCCGTGGCGCCGCTAGAACCTGACGCGGGATACGCACATGGTGGTCGAGGCGCTGATCGGGCGAGACGCCGACGCAGACCTGCTCGACAGCCTCGCCGGCGAGATGGCAGCCCCTCATCCGATCGAGGCACCGCTCCGCACGTGCGACGCCACGTTCCGGAGCGACAGCCACCGCGCCGAGGTGCGGCTCTTCCCACGCTCCCCGTAGCGGCGCTCAGCGCCCGCGCTCACTCCTCGGCGGGAGGAGGCCGGTACGACTGTTCGACGGCGGCCTCGATGTCGCTGCCGGAGCGCTCGACCGCATCGACGAAGAGTCTGGCCTTCGCGATCCGGTCGTCGCGGATGGTGGCAATGATCACCCCGCGCATCTCGAAGACCGCCCCGTCGACATGGTGTCCCCACCAGTGGACCTCGCCCCACTCGACGTCCCCATCCCGGCACGACGCGACGAGCTCGCTCCGGAAGTCGGGCACACCGGCGAAGACCGACGTCCAGTTCTCGCGCACCTGCTCCCGGCCGGTGAACGCCCTGCCCGGATGCACGGGCTGTTCACTTCGGTAGCCCTCGGTGAAGTAGCTCGCGAACGACACCGCGTCGTGATCGTTCTGCGCCCTGGTCAGGCGCTCAAGCACGGAGCTCACGCTCTCGACGCTACGACAGCGCCACCCCGTTCGCGAGCGGTCCCCGCCAGCCAGTCTGCGCGTCGCCCGCCGCGAGCGAACGCACTCGGCGCGGCACGAACGGACGTGCTGTGCGGGTCGGGCTAGCCTCGGACCGAGGCCCGCGACTCGACCGCCAGGAGGCGCGCGTGGAAGACCAGTCCGTCACCCGTCTGATCGGGGTGTACAACGCGGACGGCGGCCTGCTCGGCGAGGTGGCGTACGTCTGGGCTCGGGCGCGCGGAACTCGGCACTGCGCGCTGTGCGACATCACCCACGGGCGCGTGCGTCGCAGGCCCGAGTGGGACCGGATGGTTGCCGACCTGCGGATACCGGTGGACCTGCTGCACCTGAACGAGATACCGCCCGACGTGCGCCAGGCGGTTGTCGCCTGCGGTGCCCCGGTGGTCCTGGCCCAGACCGCCGCCGGCCTGGTGCCGCTGGTGGACAGTGCGGAACTCGACGCGCTGGACGGCTCCGTCGCCCGGCTCGGCGACCTGCTCCGCGCTCGGCTTCCCACGGCCAGCGCATGACCGCCGGACGCCCTCATGCGGCACCTAGGCTGGGGAGCGGCCACCCCCGACCGCGAAACGAGATCCCCCATGCCCGCCAGCCGCTCCGCCCGTCAGAGGAAGGCCAGTGCCGAGGCAGGAGCGCTGGCCGTCGTCCGCATCGACCTCAGCGCCGACGACTCCTATGCGTACAAGATCTCGTGCACGCAGTGTGAGGTCCCGCGCCCCGGAACCGGCACCCGCGCCTGGAGCACGCGACGGTCGGGCGAGGACAACGGCTACATGGCCGCGATGGATCGGTGGATCTTCCACCTCACCTCCCAGCACCCCGACGCTGACGCTCCGTGCCTGAACTACCTGGACCAAGCTCGCGCGCGCCTCCAGGAGCGTCGCGACGCCCGGGGCTGAGGAGCGCGCCGGGATCGCCGGTGGCCCGTGCGGCGGCGTGCTCGCGCCGGGCCTACGCTTGCCGCGATGAACGAGTCCGATCCCGAGAACCGCTACGGCAGCCCGAGCGTCGCGATGAAGGTGCTGGGGGCGCTGGTCGCGCTGGCGATGATCGCCATCGGGGCGATCTGGACCTTCGCCGGCTCGGGCGCGGCCCAGTCGTTCGGTCCGGTGGTGGCGGGCCTGGGCGTCGCGCTGGGCTACGTCGCGCTGATCCAGAAGCGCCACTGACCGGCCTCGGGTCGAGCCGGGGGTCGGGCGCCGTACGGCGACCCGGGCTCGCCCCGCGTCGCGGCTAGCCCCGCAGGCGCGCGGTCAGCTGCTCCGCCAGCTCCACCGACGCCTCGATCTCCTCGCGCCGGATGGAGACGCTCTCGACGTTGATCCCGAACGGGACCCCGAGCCGGCGGCAGAAGTCGATGAGCTCGACCGCCGTCACGACGGCCTGCTCCAGCGAGGCCCGCAGCGGGTTGGTCGCGTGCCGGAGGTCGTTCTCGATCCACCGGGGGACGTCGACGCCGAGCCAGCGGAGGAACTCGAGGGTCTTCATCGAGCCGCACACCGAGAACGTGAACACGATCGGCACCGGGTCGAGGCCGCGCGCCTCGCACTCGTAGCGGTAGTCGGAGACGAGGTTCTTGGCGGCGTTGAGGTCGTAGACGACCTGGGTGACGAAGAACCGGCAGCCCGCCTCCTGCTTCGCGATGAGGCGCAGGTGCTCGTTCTCGCGGCGGCTGTGCCGCTCGGGGATCGCCACCCCACCCAGCAGCAGCTCGGGGTTCGCCTCCGCCCGCAGCGCCTGTGCCTCGGTGAGGGAGACGGGCGCGGACGTGCCGCTGGACGCGGCGCCGACCATCACCGTCAGCGTGCTGCCGGGGTCCTGGTCGGCGAGCCAGGTCCGCAGGCCCTCGCGCTGGTACTTGCCGACCGCCCGGTAGACGACCACCGGGGTCCGCCACGCCGCGAGGTGCTCGGCGCGGTACTCGGCCGGGTCGACCGTCGGGCTGAACGGGAACGGGCGCTCCGCCGGGTTGCGCGAGCTCTCGTCGTCGATGTCGTAGAGGATCAGGCCGTCGAGGTCGAGGTGGTCCAGCCGCTCGACGGTGGCGCGGGCGATCTCGGGCAGGCGTTCGGCGGGCGTCGAGCGCCGCGGCGGCGTCACCGCGAAGAGGACGAAGCCGCCCTGACCGGAGCTGACCCGCGACGTGAGATCCACAGCGCGACGGTAGTGGGTGAGCGACGTCAGGCCGACATCCGCGCGGGTGCGCGGGCGGCCGGCTCCCGCTACCCCCAGAAGTCCCGGTGCGGAGCGGCGGCCTCGTCCTCGAGGAGCGGGCCGGCCACGGCGATCCGACGACTCCCGGCGGCGAAGACCAGGCGGCACGGGTGCGACAGCGTCGGGTTCTCGGGGTGGTTCCCGGTGAGCTCGAGCAGACCGGCCTCGGAGAGGCCGTAGACCACGCGACCGATCCCCGCCCAGTAGATGGCACCCGAGCACATCGCACACGGCTCGCACGACGTGTACAGGGTGTACCCGGGCAGGTCGTCGTGCGGGATGGCGCGGGACGCCAGGCGGACGAGGTTGGTCTCCGCGTGGTTGGTCACGTCGTTCTCCGTCGTGACGCTGTTCTCGGCCTCCAGTACGACGACGCCGTCCGCATCGACGAGCACCGCTCCGAACGGGTGGTTGCCGTGGTCGCGGGCGGCCTGGGACACCGAGATCGCGTGCCGGAGGTGGTCCAGGTCTGACTTCGCTGACATCGGTTCGTCCCCTCGTGGTGGAGCGCCGATGCTAGCGGCGCCGCCGCAGCGACGCCGCGAGTGCCAGCGTCTCCGGCGACGGCGGCACGTCCAGCTCCTCGGCGAGCGTGTCGACGCACCGGGTGAACGCCCGCAGCGCGGCGCTGTGGTCGCCGCGGCCGCGCTCGGCCTCGATGAGGAGGCGGTAGCCGGTCTCGCGGAGCGGGTCGAGGCGGATCGCCCACCCGGCGGTGGTGGCCGCGAGCTGGTGGTCGCCGAGGCGGATCCAGGCGGTCGCCAGCGCGACCGCGCTCCGGTAGCCGGTCTCGAGCTGGTGGCGGCGTACCCCGTCGACCCAGCGGTTGTCGACGCCGGTGAGGAACGGGCGGCGCAGGATCGCCGCGGCGACGGTCGCCTCGCGGGCGGCGTCCAGGTCGTCGCCGTGCCGCAGGGCGCCCTCGGCCCGGTCGACGCGGCGGATGGCGTCCTCGAGGTCGACCCAGGTCCCGGGCGGCAGGGTGAGGCGGTAGGCGCCCCCGCTCGAGCTCACCGCCGCCGCGCCGTCGAGTCCGGCGGCGCCCACGAGTGCCCGGATCTTGGAGACGACCGCGGCCAGCGCGCTCTTCCACTGCGGGGGCGGAGCCTCGTCCCAGACGATGTCGGCCAGCTCGCCGTGGGCCAGCGGCCGGCGCTCGACGGCGAGGGCGGCGAAGGCGAGTCGGCCCTGCTGACCGGGGAAGTCGTCGGCGGTGACCGCACGGTCGGGGCCGTCGAGAAGGAGCCCACCCGTGAGGTACAAGCGTGCCAAGATCCCTCCAACGATCCGCCAAGGTCGGTTCCCTAGGTTGCCACGCGGAGGTCAGGATGAGTGGTCACACAATCGAATGCCCGTGCGGAACGGTCCTGCGCGGAGCCGACGAGGACGAGGTGGTCGCGGAGGCGCGGGCCCACGCCACGTCGGTGCACGACATGGACCTGTCGGACGAGCAGGCCCGTGCGATGGCGCATCCCAGCTGACCTCCTCCATCGCCCCGCCGGGGCCGAGACCGAGGAGCAGGAATGAAGACGTTCGCGTGTGGTGCCGTCGTCGATGGTTGTGACGGCGTCGTGACCGGCGAGACCGAGGACGAGGTGCTGTCGGCCGCCGCCGCGCACGCCGCGTCGGCGCACGGGATGACCGAGGTCCCCGACGAGGTGGTGACCGCCATCCGCGCCGGCATCACCGACGCCTGACAGGTACGTCGGCGGGTGGTCCCGAGGAGGGCCGGGACCGGCCGCGCGGCCCGCGCGCACTGGCTAGCCTCGTCGCGTGGCCCGCCTCTACCGCGACTCCTACGGCATCCCGCACCTGCGGGCCGACTCGGTCGCCGACCTGGCCCGCGCCCACGGCGCGGTGACGGTCCGCGACCGCGCCTGGCAGCTTGAGTGGCTGCGGCTGCGCGCCACCGGCACCACGGCCGCGGTGGTCGGCGAGGCCGGCGCCGCGTGGGACGGCTTCTCCGCGCGGATGCGGACGGTCGAGTCCGCGCAGCGCGCCCTGGAGGCGTGCACCGACGAGACGCGGGCCTTCCTGGCGTCGTACGTCGACGGGGTGAACGCCGCGCTCGCCACCCTCGACCCGGCGAGCGTCCCCGAGCTCGCGCGGCTCGGCATCGCGCCGCGGCCGTGGGAGCCGTGGACACCGCTGGCCACGTTCCTGGCCCAGCACCTGCTGTTCGGCAGCATCGGCGGCCACCTGTGGCGCCGGCTGTCGACCGGCGTCCTCGGGGACGACGCCGCGCTTCTCTCCCACGAGGGGCCGTTCACGTCGGGGAGCAACGCCTGGGCGGTCGGCGGCGCCCGTACCGCGAGCGGCCGCCCGCTGATCGGCGGCGACCCGCACCGCACCATCGAGCAGCCGGGCGTCTACCAGCAGGTCCGGCTGGTCTGCGAGGACCCCGACGACGCCTTCGACGTCGCCGGGTTCAGCTTCGTCGGGGTGCCCGGGGTGCAGCACTTCGCGCACGCCGGCGACGTCGCCTGGGCGATCACCAACGCCTGCGCCGACTACCAGGACCTCGTCGACGTGGCGCCCGGGGAGCCGCTGCCCGACGACCTCCTCGAGCTCCAGCCCGGCCTCGCGGTCCGGGCCTCCTACCGGGTGCTCGGCGACCTCGGGTTCGACGCGCTGCTGCCGCTGCTGCGCGCCCGCAGCGTGGCCGACGTCGACGCCGCGCTGGAGCACTGGGTCGAGCCGGTCAACAACGCGGTGATCGCCGACCGTGCCGGCGTGGTCCGCTACCGGATCGCCGGCCGCGTCCCCGTCCGGGCGGAGAACGGGGAGTGGGTCGGCTGGCTCGACGACCCGAACCGCGTGGACGCCGGTGACGCCGGCGAGGTCGTCACCGCGAACGACCGCCGTGGCCCCGAGAGCGAGCGCATCGGCTCGGTCTTCGCGCCGCCGTACCGGGCGGACCGGATCCGCGACCTGCTCGAGGGCCGCGACGGACTCGGCCCCGACGACTTCGTGCAGATCCACAACGACAGCCTGCTGCTCAGCGTGCCGACGCTGACGGCGCTGGTGCCGGGCGCCTTCGACGACTTCGACGGGCGGATGCTGGCGGACTCACCGCAGGCGGCCCGGTACGCCGCGTGGCGCTCCGCCCTCGTGCACCGGATCGCGGAGGCGCCGGAGCTCGCCCGGCTGCGGCACGCGGTCGCGACCCACGACCACGGCCCGCTCTTCGCGGCCTGGTTCGGCGTCACCTACCGCGTCGGACTCGCGCTGCCGACCCTGGCCGCCGCGGCCACCGCCGGCGCCCCGCCCCTCGGCCTGGACCTGCCGGCGCTGGCACGGGAGGCGCTGGCCGACGTCGACGACCTCGCCGCGGCCGGGCGCCTGCCCGCCACCTGGGGCGCGACGCACGTCGCCGCACCCGTGCACGCGCTGGCCGAGCACGGCCTCCACGACCCGGGCCTGCCGGCCCCGCCGCTCGACGGCGACCAGGACTGCGTCCGGGCCGCGGCGTCGTACCCGGCGATCACCGACGCCTGCAGCAAGGGGTCGGTCGCCCGCTACGTGTGGGACCTGGACGACCGCGCGGCCGGCGGGTGGGTGGTGCCGACCGGCGCGTCCGGGCTGCCCGGACCGCACGAGCGCGACCAGCAGCCGCACTGGGGCGCCGGCACGCTGGTGCCGATCGTCGGCGACTGGGACGCGCTCACGGTCGAGTCCCTCGGCTGAGCGGCTTGGTGAAGAACGCCTCCGCGTACGGGTTGTCGTTGTAGCGCTCGATCGGGGTGTAGCCGGCCCGCTCGTAGAGCCCGATCGCCTCGGTCAGCGTGCCGTTGGTGTCCAGCACCACCCGCTCGTGGCCGAGCTCGCGGGCGACCTGCTCCAGGTGGCGCAGCATGCGTGCGCCGAGCCCGGCGCCGCGCCAGCCGCCGTGCACCCACATCCGCTTGACCTCGCCCGTCGGGACGCCGTCCGCCAGGTCGATGGGCCGCACGCCGCCGTACGCGACCGGCTCGCCGTCGCTGATCGCGACCACGTAGACCGCGCCCGGCTCGGGTGCGTCCGGCCCGCCCGGGGCGAACCCGCCGGGGAACCGGCCGTCGAGCTCGGCGACGTAGCGGCCGGTCGCCTCCACGGCCGCGGGGTGCGTCGGCTCGACGCGCTCCAGGCTGACCGTCGCCGCCCGCACCAGCAGGTCGGCCTCGGCCAAGGCGCGCGCCAGCCGGTCGCGCTGCCGCTCGGTGAGCGGGTCGACGAGCGCGGCCGCGCGCTCCTCCGAGCGCCGCTCCAGGTCCTGGTACGCCGCCTCGCCGGCCGCCGTGAGCCGTACCGTGCGCACGCGCCGGTCGTCGTCGCCGGGCGCGGTGAGCACCAGGCCCTCGGCCTCCAGCGAGCGCAGCAGCCGCGCCAGCTGGCCCGAGTCCAGGCCGAGCCGGTCGCGCAGCGTCCGGACCGTCGTACCGCCCGAGGATCCGACCTCGAACAGCACGCGGGAGGCGGCCAGCGGCCGGCCGGTACCGAGGAAGGAGTCCTCGAGCACGCCGATCCGCTGGGTGTAGGTGCGGTTGAAGTGGCGCAGCGTGGACGTCAGCGACATATCTCTGACTTTAGTCAGGTAATTCCGTCGTGTCGACCGCGATGGCCCCCGCGGTGCTGCGATCAGCCCCCGTCGGCGTCCTCGCCGTCGCCCTCGATGACGACCACCCGGAACCGCTCGTCCAGCCGCACGTCGACCGTGTCGCCCTCGGGCGTGGTCACCTCGACCTCGTAGGTGGCGCCGTCCTCGTCGTCGGTCTCGACGCTGTTCACGGTGCCGCCGCCGGTCGCCGCCAGCGCGGCCTCCTTCGCCTTCGCCGCCTGCTCCGGCGTGTACTGGTGGCTCTGCGGCCCGTCGTCCCCGCCGCCGGTGGCGACGGCGACGCCGCCGGCCGCCACGGCCGCGGCGGCCGCGATCCCCGCCGCGCCGATGATCACTCGCCTGCGCATCGCGCTCTCCCTTCCTGCCCGTCCCGCTGCCTCGTCCTCCTGGTGCCACCATCGTCCCCCCGGGCCGCTGAAGCCTCGCTGAAGCCGACCGTCCACGGGCCACTTCAGCCGGCCTTCAGTGCGCCTTCAGCGCCGCGGTGCCAGGCTGGCCGGCGTGCGGATCCTGGTGGTCGAGGACGACAAGCAGCTCGCTGCCGGGCTGCGCCGCGGCCTCGAGGAGGAGGGGTACGCCGTCGACGTCGCCCTCGACGGCACCGAGGCCGAGTGGTACGCGACCGAGAACGCCTACGACGCCATGGTCATGGACGTGATGCTCCCCGGCCTCGCCGGCGACGTGCTCTGCGCACGCCGCCGCGAGGCCGGTGACTGGACCCCGATCCTGATGCTCACCGCCCGCCACGGCCCCGAGCAGGAGGCGCGGGCGCTCGACGCCGGCGCCGACGACTTCCTCGCCAAGCCGTTCTCGTTCATGGTGCTCACCGCCCGCCTGCGCGCGCTGCTTCGACGCGGCGGGCGCGAGCGGCCTGCGGTGCTGGCGGTGGGCGACCTGCGGCTGGATCCCGCCGAGCACACCGTCCGGCGCGGGGACGCGCCGATCGACCTGACCCCGCGCCAGTTCGCGCTGCTGGAGTTCCTGATGCGCCGGTCCGGCGAGGTGGTGTCGAAGGCGACGATCCTCGAGCACGTGTGGGACTTCGCCTACGACGGGCACCCCAACATCGTCGAGGTCTACGTCCGCCAGCTGCGCCAGCGCATCGACGAGCCGTTCGGGCGCTCCTCGATCCGGACCGTGCGGCTGGTCGGCTACCGGCTGGTCGACGACACGGCCGACCCGGCCGACACCGGCGCGCGGCCGGGGGCGGCGCCGTGACCGTGCGGCTCGGCCTGCGCGCCCGCGCCACCGCGCTCGGCACGCTGGCCTTCGCCGTACTGCTCACCGTCGGCGCCGTGCTGCTGGTCACCACGCTGGAGGACCGGCTCACCGACGCGGCCGACGAGGTCGCGCGGGCCCGCGTGGCCGAGCTGCTCGACCTGGCCGAGGTCGGCGATCTCCCGGCGACGCTGCGGACCGGCGACAACGGGGTCGCCCAGGTGGTCGGCCCGGGCGGCGAGGTGCTCGCCGCCTCGCCGAACATCGCCGGCCGGCCGGCGGTCGCGGACCTGCCCGCCGGGGACGAGCCGGCCACCGCGACCTTCGAGGCGCCGGACGACGCGGAGACCGAGACCTACCGCTTCTGGTACGCCGCCGGCCCGGGCCCCGGGGGAGAGGTCACCGTCTGGGTCGGCGACAGCCTGGAGTCGGTCGGCGAGGCGTCCGCGGCGCTGCGCGGGGCGCTGTGGGTCGGCGTCCCGCTCGCCGTCGGCCTGCTCGGCGCCGTGATCTGGCTGCTGCTCGGGCGCGCGCTCGGCCGGCTCGACCGGATCCGCGCCGAGGTCGACCGGATCACCGAGGAGAGCCTCGACACCCGGGTCGCCGGGGACGGCGTGGACGACGAGGTCGGCCGGCTGGCCGCGACCATGAACGCCATGCTGGCGCGCCTCGACGCCGCGGCCCGGCGGCAGCGCGACCTCGTCGCCGACGTCTCCCACGACCTGCAGAGCCCGCTGGCCGCCCAGCGCCTGGCGCTGGAGCTCGCGCTCGCGCGGCCGGGCGACGCCGACGTCGAGCGCCTCGGCGCCGAGGTGCTCGCCGCCACCGCCGACATGGAGCGCCTCGTCGGCGACCTTCTGGTGCTCGCCTCGCTGGACGCCGGCGTCGCCCACGAGCCTGCCCTCCTCGACCTGGACGGCCTGGTGCTGGAGGAGGCCACGCGCGCCCGGGTCGGCACCCCGGTGGCCGTCGACACCTCGGGCGTCTCGGCCGCGCCCGCGTACGCCGACGCCGTCGACGTGCGCCGGATCGTGCGCAACCTGCTGGAGAACGCGACCGCCCACGCGGCGGCCCGGGTGGTCGTCACCGTGGCCACCGACGAGGGCTGGGCCCGGCTCGACGTCGCCGACGACGGCCCCGGCATCCCGGCCGAGCACCGCGACCGGGTCTTCGACCGGTTCCAGCGCCTGGACGACTCCCGCGAGCGGGGCGGGGGTGGTGGCAGCGGGCTGGGTCTCGCGATCGCGCGCGGGCTGGCCGAGCGCGCCGGGGGCCGGCTCGACCTGCTCGACCCGCCGGGCCGGCCGGGCGGGGAGCGCGGCGCCCACCTGCGGCTGCTGCTCCCGGCCTCCGGTGGTCGAGGTGCGGGCGACGGCCTGACCGGGGGTTGAGGTGCGGGCGACGGCCTGACCGGTGGTTGAGGTGCGGGCGACGGCCTGACCGGTGGTTGAGGTGCGAGCGACGGCTGACCGGTGGTTGAGGTGCGAGCGAAGCGAGCCTCGAAACCACCACCGTCCGGGCGTGGTGGTTTCGAGGCTCGTCGCTAGCGCTCCTCGCACCTCAACCACCGACCGGGGCCGGTCGTCAGCCGGCGTTCAGGCCCGCTTCAGCGGGCGGGGCGAACGATCGGGCCATCCGACCCGAGGAGGAGTCATGCACCGCAACCCGATCGCCCTGGCGGCCCTCTCGCTGACCGCCCTCGCCTGCCTTGCCGTGCCGGCCGCGTCCGCGCCGGCCGCCGGGCGCGCCGAGCCCGCTGCCGCCGTACCGGCCGTGCCGGCCGTCGCTGCCGCGCCACCGTCGAGCGCCTTCGAGCACCCGCGCCACAACCCGTGGTTCCCGCTCCGCCCCGGCACCCGGTGGGTGCTCGAGGGCCGCGACGAGGGCCACCGGCTGATCCAGCGCACCACGGTCACGCACCGGCACCGGATGGTCGCCGGGATCCGCGCGCGCGTGGTGCGCGACGTCGTGCGGCGCGCCGACGGCTCGATCGCCGAGCTCACCCGCGACTGGTACGCCGTCGACGACCGCGGCACGGTCTGGTACCTCGGCGAGGCGACCGCCACCTACGACCGCCACGGCGACCTGGAGGACCGGGACGGGTCGTGGGAGGCCGGGGTGGACGGCGCGGTCGCGGGGCGGATCATGCCGGCGCACCCGCGGGTCACCACGGCCTACCGCCAGGAGTACTGGGAGGGCGAGGCCGAGGACCAGGCCTGGACCGTCCAGCGCGGCGCGCGGATCAGCACCCCGGCCGCCGAGGGACGCGGGCTCCGCAGCCTGGAGTGGACGCGGCTGGAGCCCCGCGTGGTCTCCCAGAAGCTCTACCTGCGTGGCTACGGGCTGGTCGGTGAGCGCGACCTGGCCGGCGGCTCGGAGCGGTTCGCGCTGGTCCGGTTCACCTCGCCCGGAGCGTGATCGGGCCGAGGGGTGTCCGGTCTCGCCGATACGCAGCGACAGGCGGGGGATCCGGTGCGACGATGCTGCTGTGAGGTTCGAGCGGGTGCGGAGCCAGTGGCGCCCGCTGGTGCTGATCGGCGTCATCGGGCTGGTCTGCGTGGCCGGCTTCGTGACGGTCTACGTCGTGGGCGTGCGCACGATGCGCGGCCGGCTCTTCGGGGACGCCTCGCTGCGCGGTGCGCTGCTCACGCGGCCCGCGTTCGCCGACAGCGCCGACTCTGTCCTCAACGTGGTCTCGGTGGCCTCGTTGCTGGGCGCGGTCGCGCTGGTCGCCGTGATCGCGCTGGCGCGCCTCGCGCGCGTCGAGGGGCTGGCCGCCGTGGGACTGCTCGTCGGCGCCAACCTCTCGACCCAGGTGCTGAAGGGCCACCTGCTCGAGCGGCCCGACCTGGGCATCAGCGAGGTCGCGCCGGCCACGCTCAACAGCCTGCCGAGCGGGCACACCACCGCCATCGCCTCCGCCGTCGCCGCGCTCCTGATCGTGCTGCCGCTCCGGTGGCGCTACCCGACGGCGCTCGTCGGGCTCATCGCCGCCGTGGTGATCGCGCTCGCCACGCTGTCGGCGGGATGGCACCGGGCCAGCGACTCGATGGCCGCCTTCCTCCTGGTGGGTGCCTGGACGGCGATCGCCGCGGCCGCGGTCGTCCTCGTCC
Organism: Nocardioides sp. YIM 152588; assembly: GCF_040191335.1. NCBI lineage: Bacteria > Bacillati > Actinomycetota > Actinomycetes > Propionibacteriales > Nocardioidaceae > Nocardioides > Nocardioides sp. YIM 152588. The sequence goes on from NZ_JBEGDJ010000014.1 coordinate 66,276, forward strand.
GCCGGGCCCCGGGGCCGCCCGGGCTCCCCGCCCGGCCGCCGTGGGTCCGGTGGGCCGCGGTGCTCTCCGTGGGCCTCCTCATGCTCGGGCTCCTCCTCGTCGGCGGGCTGCAGAGCTCGGACACGGTCCGCGACAGCGACATCGGCTACGCCACCGCGTTCGTCGCCGCCTGCCTGCTGATCGTGGCCACCGGCATCGGGACGATGCTGGGGATGCTCGCGGTGGTGGCCGCGATGCGCCCGGCGGACCCGCCGCGCCCGGACCCGCCGACCCCCGCCGGGGACACCGCCTAGTCGAAGGGGTGCGCTCGGCCGCCGGACACGGTTCGATGGGGTCCATGGATGTCGAGCTCGTCGAGGTGCGCGACTTCCTCGCGGCGCACCCGCCGTACGACGCGCTGCCGGCCGAGGAGCTCGACGACCTGCCCAAGCGGCTGACCGTGCGGTACTTCCGGCGCGGCGCGGAGATCGTGCCGCTGGGCGCGCACAACGAGCATCTCCACATCCTCCGGTCGGGGGCCGTGGACATCATCGACGGCAACGGTGACCTCGCGGACCGCGACGACCCCGGCAGCTCGTTCGGGCTCTCCTCCGTGCTCGCCCGGGGCGCCTCGCTCTACCGGATCGTGGCCCGGGAGGACTCGCTGTGCCTGCTGCTGCCGGCGGACCACTTCCACCGGTTGATGGCCGAGCACCCGGCGTTCGCCGAGTACTTCCTGCGCCAGCAGGTGGGGCGCCTCGAGGCGGCCATGCGCGGCGGCCGATCGGGGAGCGGCAGCCCGGTGATGCGCACCCGGGTGCGTGAGATCGTGGCCCGCGCACCGGTCGCCGTCGACCCCGGCACGACCGTCGCCGACGCCGCCCGGCTGATGGACGCCGAGGGCGGTATCTCCGCGCTGCTGGTCACCGACGCGACCGGGCTGGTCGGGATCGTGACCGACCGCGACATCCGGTCCAAGGTGGTCGCCGCCGGGTGGGACCCCACGGGACCGGTCGGCGCGATCATGACCGCCGGCCCGTTGACGGTCCCCGCCGACGCGCTCGCTTTCGAGGCGCTGGTGGAGATGACCCGCCTCGGCGTCCACCACCTGCCGATCGTGGACGACGGCACGGTGATCGGGATGGTCACCGCGGGCGACCTGATCCGCCTGGAGCGCGCCAACCCGGTGCACCTGGTCGGCGAGGTCTCGCGCCAGACGACCGTCGAGGGGCTGCGCTCGGCGACCGCGCGGATCCCGAGGGCGGTGGCCGACGCGGTGGCCGGCGGCGCGACCGCCGAGGAGGTGGAGCGGGTGCTCACCGCGGTCGCGGACGCGGTGACCCGGCGCCTGCTGGAGCGGGCGGAGGAGGAGCTCGGCCCGCCGCCGGTGCGCTACTGCTGGGTCGCGCTCGGGTCGCAGGGCCGGATGGAGAGCGGCCTGCAGTCGGACCAGGACAACGCGCTCATCCTGGAGGACACGCCCGAGGAGCCGATGAGCGACGAGCAGGCGGCGTACTTCGCCGAGCTCGCCGACCGGGTGGTGACCGGGCTGGAGCTCTGCGGCTACCCGCGCTGCCCCGGCGACATGATGGCGACCAACCCGCGGTGGCGCGCCCCGCTCCGCACCTGGCGGGGGTACGTCGGCTCCTGGCTGACCTCGCAGGAGCCCGACGCCGTGCTGCGCGCCCAGACCTTCTTCGACATGCGGGCGGTGCACGGCGACCGGGCGCTCTGCGACGCGATCACGGACCGGGTCCGCGCCGAGGCCCCCGGCGCGCAGCGCTTCCTGCTCTACCTGGCCGCCTCGGCGCAGCGGTTCCGCCCGCCGCTCGGCTTCTTCCGCGACTTCGTGCTGGAGCACTCCGGCGAGCACCGCAAGACCCTCGACATCAAGGCCGGCGGGGTGGCCCCGATCGTCCAGGTCGCCCGGCTGGCCAGCCTGGCCAGCGGCCAGGCGCAGGTCGGCACCCGGCAGCGGCTGCGGGCCGCGGCCGCCGCGGGCGGCATCTCCGAGCAGAGCGCCGCCGACCTGGCCGCGGCCTTCGACTTCCTCTCGCTGATCCGGATCCGGCACCAGATCGAGCAGGTGGGCCGCGGGGAGACGCCCGACAACCACGTCCCGCCCGCGATGCTGGCGCCGTTCGAGCGGCGCCACCTCAAGGAGGCGTTCGCGGTGGTCCGGCGGGTGCAGGGTGAGCTCTCGGTCCGCTACCGCACGGACCTCGTCACGTGAGCCCGCTGCTCCGCTCCGGGCGGCGCCGCCGGGCCGGGGCGGCGGCGCGTGCCACGGGGCCGCTCGCGGCGTACTACGCGGTGCCCGAGCCGCCCGCCGACACCCCGGCCGGTGACCTCCGGCTGCTGGCGATCGACGTGGAGAGCACCGGCCTGGACCCCGCGGTGGACCGGCTGCTGAGCGTCGGGTTCGTGCCGGTGGACGGCGACGCCGTGGTGCTCGCCGGGGCCCGCCACCTGGTGGTGCGGCCCGAGGAGGACGGCGGCGGCGACGGAGGCGGGGACGGAGGCGGGGACGGAGGCGGGGTCGGTCAGAGCGCGGTGTTCCACGGCCTCACCGACGACGTCGTGGCGGCCGGCGTACCGTCCGCGGAGGCGGTCGAGGAGACCCTGGCGGCCTGCGCCGGCCGGGTCCTGCTCGCCCACTGGGCGCGGCTGGAGGTGGGGCTGCTGTCCCGCGCCTGCGAGCGGCACTTCGGGGCGCCGTTCGTGCCGCCGGTGGTGGACACCCTCGTTCTCGCCCGCCGGCTCTCGGGGCGCGGGGAGGACGAGACGCGCCACGGCGAGCTGCGCCTCTGGTCGGCGCGGGCGCGCTACGGGCTGCCCCGCTACGCCGCCCACGAGGCGCTGACGGACGCGCTCGCCTGCGCGGAGCTGTACCTCGCCCAGGTCGCCGAGCTGGCCGCCGGTCGGGAGGTGCGGCTCAAGCACCTGCGGGCCTGAGCTGGGCGTCGTCACATCCGGATTGGCCCCCATTCGCCCGGAAAAGGGGCCAATCGGGATGTGACGACGCGAGACCCGGCGCGGCTCAGGACGGCCGGAACGAGTCGTGCGACTCCCGCACCGCGTGCTTGATCATCACGTGCTGGGTGACGGTGTACTCCAGCACCGCCTCGTGGCTCATGTCCTTGCCGAAGCCGCTGCCCTTCACGCCGCCGTGCGGCGCCTCGGAGGCGATCGGCAGGTGGTCGTTGACCCACGTGACGCCCGCCTCGATCCGCCCGGTCACCCGCAGCGCGCGGGCCACGTCGGTGGTCCACACCGAGGAGGCCAGGCCGTAGGCGCTGTCGTTGGCCAGCAGGACCGCCTCGTCCTCGGATGCGAAGGTGCCCAGTGCGAGCACGGGGCCGAAGACCTCGCTCTGCATGATCTCGGCGTCCTGCGCGGCGCCCGCGACCAGCGTCGGCGGGTAGTAGGCGCCGGTCCGCTCGGGGACCACGCCGCCGGTGACGACCTTGGCGCCGGCGTCGACCGCGCGGGTCACGAAGCCGTGCACGCGGTCCCGGTGCTCGACGGTGACCAGCGGGCCGATGTCGGTGGCCTCGTCGCGGGGGTCGCCGACGCGCACCCGCTCCAGCTGCTCGGCCAGCATCGCCGTGAACGACTCCGCGACCGGCTCCTCGACGTACACGCGGGTGGCGGCGGTGCAGTCCTGGCCGGAGTTGTACGTCGCGGCCATCGCGATGCCCTGCGCCGCGGCGGCGAGGTCGGCGTCGGCGAAGACCACCGCCGGCGCCTTGCCGCCGAGCTCGAGGTGCACGCGCTTGGTGCTGGGGGCGGCGGAGGCCATCACGGCCCGGCCCGCGCCGGTCGACCCGGTCACCGAGGCCATCGCCACGCGCGGGTCGGTGACCAGCGCCTGGCCGACCTCGGCGTCGCCGGTCACGACGTTGAGCACGCCCGCCGGCAGCCCGGCCCGCGTGGCCAGCTCGGCCAGCCGGATCGTGGTGCTCGGGGTCTGCGGCGCCGGCTTGAGCACGATCGTGTTGCCGGCGGCCAGGGCCGGGCCGAGCTTCCAGATCGCCATCACCAGCGGGAAGTTCCACGGCGCGATGCCGGCGACCACGCCGAGCGGGCGGCGGACCAGCACCGAGGTGTAGCCCTCGCTGAGCACGCCCGCGCCGGTGCCCTCCAGGGAGCGCGCCGACCCGGCGAAGAAGCGCAGGTTGTCGGCGGCGAACGGCAGCTCGCCGTCGCGGAAGACCGGCACCGGCTTGCCGGTCTCGGCCACCTCCTGGGCGGTCAGCTCGTCGGCGTCGGCCTCGATCAGGTCGGCGAGCCGGAGCAGCACCCGGGCCCGCTCGCCGGGCGTCCTCGCGGCCCAGGCCGGGTACGCCGCGGCGGCGGCGTCGACCGCGCGCCGGGCGTCGTCGACGGTGGACGGGCGCACCTCGGTGCACGGCGTGCCGGTGGCCGGGTCGAGGACGACCTGCGGCTCGCCGCCGCCGTGCTCCGCGGCACCGCCGATGTACTGGCCGGGGGTGACCCGGAGGCCGGTGCGGTCGGCAGTCTCTGCCATGGGGGTTCTCTCCTTGTTCTCAGCCATCGGGTCTCAGCTGTTGAAGCCGACGCCGAAGCGGTCCATCGTGCGCAGCAGCAGGCCGCGCCGCCCCGTCTCGTCCTCGCGCGCCAGCGCCGCGCGGGCGGCCTGGACGGCGGCGTACCGGGCCGGCTCCGGGGGGAACGGCACCGGCCGGCGCCGGACCATCCGCGTCGCGGTCCGCTCGGTCTCCTCGCCGGCGAGCAGGTCGAGGGCGACCCGGGCGCCGAACCGCGAGGAGGCGACGCCGAGGCCGGTGTAGCCCACCGCGTAGGCGAGCCGGCCGCCCATCGCGGTGCCGAAGGCCGGGGTGAACCGCGAGGTGGTGTCGATGACACCCGCCCAGCGGTGGCTCATCCGGACGTCGGCCAGCTGCGGGAACGTCTCGAAGAACTGGCGGGCCAGCAGCCGGTGCGAGGCCTCCCGCTGCTCCAGCGAGGCGTCGGTCCGGTTGCCGTAGTAGTAGACGGCGTCGTAGCCGCCCCACAGGATCCGGTCGTCGGGGGTGCGCCGGTAGTAGTGGAACTGGTTCCCGGCGTCGGTGAGCCCCTGGTTGTCGGCCCAGCCGATCGAGGCGAGCTGGTCCGCGCTCAGCGGCTCGGTGGCCAGCACGTGGTCCCAGACCGGCAGCACCCAGCTGCGCAGCCGCCGCATCAGCGGCGGGAACGCGTTGGTGGCCAGCAGCACCTGGCTCGCGCGGACGGTGCCCGCCGGCGTGCGGCAGGCGAGCCGGCCGCCGTCGCGGCGCACGTCGAGCACGGGGGTCTCCTCGTGCAGCACCAGCCCGCGGCGCAGCGCGGCGTCGCGCAGCCCGATCACCAGCGCGGCGGGGTCGACCAGGCCGCCGGACGTGGTCCGCAGGCCGGCCAGGTAGGTGGGGGAGTCGACGTCCGCGCGCACCTCCTCCGCGGTCAGGTACGTCGACGCCTCGCCGTACCGCGCGTTGAGCTCGTGGGCGCGGCGCAGCGACTCCACCTCGTGCGGCCGGGTGGCCACGGCGGTCTTGCCGCACAGCCGCAGGTCGGCGTCGATCCCCTCGGCGTCGAGGAACCCGGCGATCTCGCGGACGTTGTCGCGGCCCAGCCGGATCAGCTCGGGCAGCTCGTCGGGCCAGGTGGCGACGCCGTGGGGGAGCCCGTGGGTCAGCGACTCGGAGACGAAGCCGCCGTTGCGGCCGGAGGCGCCGACGGCGACGTGGGAGGCCTCGAGCAGCACCACCCGGCGGCCGGGGTCGGCCTCGAGGGCGTGGATCGCGGCCCACAGGCCGGTGAGGCCGCCGCCCACGACGACCAGGTCGGCGTCGGCGTCGCCGGCCAGGGGCTCGCCGGCGGGGGTGAGGTCGTGCAGGTCCCACCAGACCGGCCGCGGCGAGGCGTCGGCCAGGGCGTCCGCGGCGAGCGCGTCGAGATCACCGGCGCCCTGGCTGGCGCGCCGGCTCGTGTCCTGGGTCATGCGCGGTCGTCCGTGACGACGACGGCCGAGTCCCAGGTGAGGCCCACGTGGCTGCCGCGGGTCTGGGCGGCCACGCCGGGCACGGTGGCCAGGAACGGCCGCTCCTGCCCGGGGACGGCGATGGCGACGGTGGAGGCGCCGCCCTGGAACTGGACCTCGGAGACCTTGCCGTCGAGCACGCCGGCGCCGTGGGGGACGATCCGCAGGTCCTCGGGCCGGACGACCAGGTGGGCCTCGCTGCCGGGGGCGACGTCGGAGGTGCCGTCGGAGGGCAGCCGGCCGATCCCGGGGGCGACGAAGTGGCCCGCGTCGACGGTGCCGGCGAGCCGGTTGCTGCTGCCGATGAAGTCGGCGACGAAGAGGTTGGCGGGGTTGCGGTAGAGCTCGACCGGGGTCGCCACCTGCTGCACCCGGCCGTCGGCGAGGACCGCGATCCGGTCGGCCATCGACATCGCCTCGTCCTGGTCGTGGGTGACGACGACGAAGGTGATGCCGACCTCGTGCTGGAGCCGCTTGAGCTCGAGCTGCATCTCGGCGCGGACCTTGCGGTCGAGCGCGGAGAGCGGCTCGTCGAGCAGCAGCAGCCGGGGGCGCTTGACGATCGCGCGGGCCAGGGCGACCCGCTGGCGCTGGCCGCCGGAGAGCTGCGCCGGGCGGCGCTTGGCGAGCGAGGAGAGCCCGACGGTGGCCAGCACCTCGTCGACCCGGTCGGCGATCTCGGCCTTGGGCAGCCCCTCGCGCTTGAGGCCGTAGGCGATGTTCGCCGCCACCGACATGTGCGGGAACAGCGCGTAGGACTGGAACATCAGGTTGACGGGGCGGCGGTGCGGCGGCATCGCGAGCAGGTCGTCGTCGCCGAGGCGGATCTCGCCCTCGTCGGGGGTCTCGAAGCCGGCGATCGAGCGCAGCAGCGTGGTCTTGCCGCAGCCGGAGGGGCCGAGCAGCGCGAAGAACTCGTTCTCCGCGATGTCCAGCGAGATCCCGTCGAGCGCGCGGACGTCGCCGAAGGAGCGGCCGACGCGGTCGACGCTGAGCAGCGTGCGGCGCTGGGGCGCCCGGGCCGGGCTCGCGGTGGTGGCGGGGGCGCCGGTGGGGGTGGGGGAGGTCATGACTTCTCCGTTCGGCGGACGGCGCGGGCGGCGACGACCACGACGACCACGCTGATCGCGACGAGCACCGTCGCGAGCGCGTTGATCTCCGGGGTGACGCCGGTGCGCACCATCGAGTAGACGGTGATCGGCAGGGTGTGGGTGGTCGGGCCCGCGGTGAAGTAGGCGATCACGAACTCGTCGAGGGAGAGCGTGAAGACCAGCAGGGCGCCGGCGACCACGGCCGGTGCGATCGAGGGCAGGGTGACCTGGACGAAGGTGGTGAACCCGCCGGCGCCGAGGTCGCGGGAGGCCTCCTCCAGCGAGGCGTCCGAGCCCGTCAGCCGGGCGCGGACGACGGCGACCACGAAGGCGGTGCCGAACGCGGCGTGGGCGAGCAGGATCGTCAACGCGCTCTTCGGGATGCCGGCGACGAAGAAGAACGCCAGCAGCCCGATCGCGAGCACCAGGTCCGGCAGGATCGCCGGCGCCATGGCCGCCGTCTCCAGGGCCTTGGAACGGGTGTGCCGGGCCAGCCCGACGCCGAGCAGGGTGCCGAGGACGGTGGCGACCACCGTGGCGCCGGCGGCGATCATCAGCGAGGTGAGCACCGACTGGCGCAGGACCTCGTCGCCGGCCAGCTCGGCGTACCAGCGGAAGCTGAAGCCGTCCCAGCTGAAGGCCGAGCCGCCGTCGTTGAACGACATGCCGACCAGGACCGCGATGGGGATGTAGAGGAACAGCGCGCACAGGGCCAGCGGCAGCCAGAGCCAGCCGAGGCCGGTCCGGGGGCGGTAGCGGGTGGTCGCCCTGCGCGTGGACGCGGTGTCAGTCACGGTGTCAGCCACGGGGGGCTCCTTCCACCCGGCGCGTGACCCAGGCCTGGAGGCCGAAGAGCAGCAGCAGCAGGACCACGACGACCATCGCGATCACGGCGCCGAAGGGCCAGTCCTGGGTCTTGAGGAACTGGTCGCGGACGAGGTTGCCGACCATCACGGTCTTGCCGCCGCCGAGCAGCTCGGGGATCACGAAGTTCCCGAGGCTGGGCACGAAGACCAGGATGCAGCCGGTGATGGTGCCGGGCAGCGTGAGCGGCAGCTGCACCGAGAGGAACGTGCGGAACCGGTTGGCGCCCAGGTTGGCCGAGGCCTCGACCAGCTCGTGGTCGACCTTCTCCACCGCGGCGTAGATCGGCAGGATCATCAGCGGCAGGTAGGCGTAGGTGAGGCCGACGACGACGGCGCCGGGCGTGTAGAGCAGCGTGAACCGCTCCTCGATCAGGCCGGTCCCGACCAGGGCGTCGTTGAGCAGGCCCTGGGAGTTGAGGAGCACGATCCAGGCGTAGGTGCGGATCAGGAAGTTGGTCCAGAACGGCACCACGACCAGGACCAGCGCCACCGTGCGCCAGCGCACGGGCAGCCGCGAGATCGCGTACGCCGTCGGGTAGCCGATCAGCAGCGCCAGTCCGGTGGCGGCGGCCGCGATCAGCACGGACTGCTGGAGCACGTCGAGGTAGAGCGGGTCGAACAGGCGGCCGAAGTTGTCCAGCGTGAACGTCCACTCGACGCCGCCGAAGCGGCCGCGGGTGGCGAACATGTAGGCGCCGACGAGCAGCACCGGGACGAGCACCAGGACCGCGTAGAAGATCAGTCCGGGGGCGAGCAGCGCGGTCGGCTCGACCAGCCGACCGAGCCGGCCGCGCCGCCCGCGTGCCCGGCCGCGCTGGGGGGCGCGGCCGGGCACGGTCGTGGGGGAGGAGACCATCAGGAGGCCGAGACCTCGGTGATGATCTTGTTGTAGAGGGCGTCCGCGTCGTCGCCGACGTCGGTCATGTTCTCGCCGGTCAGCATCTCCTCGCGGCGCTCGCCGAGGAGGTCGAACTGCTCGACCAGCTCGGGCGAGACGAGCTCACGGGCCGCCGAGTTCGGGATGTTGTAGAGGATGTTCTCCTCCACCCACGCGTGGTTCTCGGCGTCGAGGATGGTGTCGATGAAGGCGTAGCCGGCCTCGAGGTGCTCGGAGGACTTCAGGATCGCCATGCCGTCGGCCCACAGGTCCGAGCCCTCGCTCGGCACCACGAACTTGATGTCGGCGTTCTCGGCGGTGCCGTAGTTGCACCAGCCGTCCCAGGCCTCGGTCATCACGGCCTCGCCGCTGATCAGGCGCTCGTAGAAGGTGCTGTCGTCGTAGGCGAGGAGGTTGGGCTTGGCGTCGAGCATGAGCTCCTTGACCTGCTCCATCTCACCCTCGTCGGTGGTGTTGGCGGAGAAGCCGAGCGCCTTCTGCGCGGGCAGCACGGCCCAGCGCTGGGTGCCCATCATGGTGACCTTGCCCTGGTACTGCTCCTCGGGCGTGAGCAGGTCGTACCAGCTGTCGGGGGCCTCGTCGACCAGGTCCTCGCGGTAGCAGATGCCGGTGGTGCCGACGGTGTACGGCGCCCAGTAGGCCTGGCCGTCGACCTCGGTCAGGTCGGCGATGTCGGCGTCGAGGTTGCCCCAGTTGGAGATCGCGTCGGTGTCGAGCGGCTGGAGCAGCCCGGCCTTGGCGAAGGCCTCCAGGAACGGCTGGGACGCGAAGATCACGTCGAGGCCGTCGCCGCCGGAGCCGGTCACCTTGGCGACCACGTCCTCGTTGGTGGCGTGGTAGGTGATCTCGACGTCGGCGCCGGTGGCCTCGTTGTAGAGGGCGTCGATGTCCTCGGGCATGTAGCCCTCCCAGTTGGACACGACGATCTTCTGGCCGGTGATGTCGGCGTCGGTATCGACGGCGGCGGGCTCCTCGGCCCCGGTGTCGGTGTCGCCCCCGCACGCGGACAGGGTCAGCGCGAGGGTGGCGCCGCAGGCGGCCGCGAACGCGGTGGTACGGCGTCGGTTGATGCTCTTCATCGGTGTCTGTCGCTTTCGGCTCGACGGGTCGGACTGGTCGTGCTTTCGGCTGTTCCGGACACCCCGAGCCGGGTCCGCTGCCGTTTGGTCTCCAGAGATTTGCACTTGCGTTCAGGGAAAATCAATAGCCGAAACACGCTGTTTTCACAGCGAAACGTCGAGTTTTCTGAATCTCTATTCAAAGAATCGCCGGCTCGTGGCAGGGTTGCGGAGCACCAGCCGGGGCGATCCCCGGACGCCATCCGGCGGGAATCTCGAGCACGTGGGAACAGGGAGGTGTCGATGTCGACCAGCCGACCGGTCGGCCGCAAGCAGCGGCGCGAGAACCTGATCTCGGCCGCCCAGCGGGCCGTCGCCGAGCACGGCGCCGACGTGCGCCTCAAGGACGTCGCGCAGGCCGCCGGCCTCACCTCCGGGGCGGTGCTCTACCACTTCCCGGACGTCCAGTCGCTGCTCGTCGAGGCCAACCGCGCCGGCATGGAGCGGTTCTACGACGAGCGGATGCGTGCGATCGAGGGGACCGACAGCCCCGACCGCAAGCTGGTGGTGACCATCGCCTCCGGCCTGCCCCGCGACTCCGAGGACTCGGCCGTGCGGCTCTTCTGCGAGCTCGGCGGCGCCGCCGGCCGCTACCCGGTCTACGCGGCGATGCTGACCTCCCTCTACGACCGCCAGGTCGCGATGTACCAGGTGATCCTCGAGTCCGGCGCGGCCTCCGGCGTCTTCGCGCTGCGGCAGCCGTCCCAGACCGTCGCCCGGAACATCGTCGCGCTCGAGGACGCCTACGGCTACCGGATGGTGGCCCGGCACCCGGCGATCGACCATGCCGTGGCGACCCAGCTGATCCTCGACTACGCCCGGATGGCGACCGGCCACCCGCTCGACGACCCGTCCCCGCCGCCGACCCCGGCGCCGCCCAAGCGCGCCTGAAACCCCCGCACCTCCTCCGTGAACCCGAAGAACCGACAAGGAGCACGACCCGCATGACCCAGCTGACCGTCCTCTTCCTGCCCGAGTCCGCCTACGGGCCGACCAACCAGTGCATCGGCCTGGGCAACCTGCTCGTCGAGCGCGGGCACCGGGTCGTGTTCGCCTCCGAGTCGTCGTGGGCCGGCAAGCTCGCGCCGTTCGGCTTCGTCGAGCGCCTGGTCGACCTGGCCGAGCCCGACCCGGACGCGGGAGACGAGGACGCCGGCCAGTTCTGGACCGACTTCATCGCCGAGACCGCGCCGGAGTTCCGCAAGAGCACCGCCGAGCAGCTCGAGTCCTTCGTCAAGCCGACCTACGAGGCGCTGATCGACGGCGTGAAGTACGCCGAGCCGCAGCTGCGCAAGATCATCGCCGAGACCCAGCCCGACGTCATCGTCGAGGACAACGTGGTGATCTTCCCCGCGCTGACCACCAGCGGCGCGCCGTTCGTGCGGGTCGTCTCGTGCAACCCGCTGGAGGTCCCCGGCGAGGGCATCGCCCCCGGTCTGTCCGGGCTGGCGCAGGCCGACCCCGCGTCGTGGGCGCCCTTCCGCACCGAGCTGGAGCGCACCCACCGCGACCTGTGGGAGCAGTTCAACGCCTGGGTGGTCGAGCAGGGCGCCGCCCCGCTGCCGGACCTGGAGTTCATGCCGCGCGACAACGCCGCCAACCTCTACGTCTTCCCGGAGGAGGCCGACTACGTCGCCGACCGCCCGCTGGACGGCTCCTGGACCCGGATGGACTCCTCCGTGCGCCGCACCGACGACGAGTACGTCGTCCCCGCCGCCGTCGCCGACCGGCCCGAGGGCAGTGCCCTCATCTACCTCTCGCTCGGCTCGCTGGGCGGCGCCGACGTGGAGCTGATGCAGCGCCTGGTCGACACGCTCGCCACCAGCCCGCACCGCTTCATCGTCAGCAAGGGCCCGCAGGCCGACAAGATCACGCTGGCCGACAACATGGTCGGCGAGCAGACGCTGCCGCAGACCAAGGTCATCCCGCAGGTCGACCTGGTGATCACCCACGGCGGCAACAACACCACGACCGAGGCGCTGCACTTCGGCAAGCCGATGGTGCTGCTGCCGCTCTTCTGGGACCAGTACGACAACGCCCAGCGGATGGACGAGGTCGGCTTCGGCATCCGGCTGTCGACGTACGGCTTCGAGGCGGAGGAGCTGCACGGCGCCATCGAGAAGCTGCTCGGCGACACCGACCTGCGGGCGCGCCTGGACCAGATCGGCGCCGCGATCCGCGAGCGCGACGGCCTCAAGGTCGGCGCCGACGTGATCGAGCGCGTCGGGCTGGCGCACGCCGCCTCCCGGGCGTGACGGCGGTCGGGAGCCCGCACGTGGTCGTGCTCGACCGGCTGCCGCTGGTCGCCGGTCTCGACCTGCTGGTGGTGGCGGACCCCGACGGCGACCCCCACGGCGACCCGCGGCCGGTGCCGTGGGTCGCCGCCGAGGGGCGCCGCGCGGAGCCGGGCGACCACGCCGCGGTCGCGCTGGTCGCCCTGCTCGCCGAGGGGTCGCGGCAGGTGGGCCGGTTCCGGGTCACCTCCTGGCAGGGTGCCGCCCTCGTCGGGGAGCGCTCGTTCGGCGTGGACCAGACCAACGAGTCGGTCGTCGTCGGCGAGCGCGCGGTGGTGAAGTGGATGCGGGTCGCCGAGCCCGGCCCGCACCCCGCCCCGCCGATGCTCGCCGCGCTGACCGCCCGGGGCTTCGCGGGCACCCCGCGCCCGTGGGGCCTGATCGAGTGGCAGGGCCCCGACGACGCGGCGCCGCGGCTGCTGGCCACCGTCGACACGCTGCTGAAGGACGCGGTCGACGGCTGGACCTGGGCCGTCGACGACGTCCGCGCCGCGGTCGACTCCGGCTCCACCGCGGTGGTCGAGGAGAGCGGCGCCCGGCTCGGCGCGCTGGTCGCCGACCTGCACGCCGCGCTCGCTGGCACCGGCCGCGCCGCGACCGCGGCCGACGTCGCCGCGTGGGGGGCCGACGCCACCGCCGACCTCACCCAGGCGCTCGCGGTGACCAGCGGCCCCGCGCACGACCTGCTCGCGGCGCGCGCCGAGGAGGTACGCCGCCGCCTCGCCGTCCCGGACCGGCTGGTCGGCAGCCCGCTGATCCTGGCCCACGGCGACCTGCACGTCGGCCAGGTGCTGCGGGCCGGCGACACCTACGTCGTCACCGACTTCGACGGGAACCCCGTGGTGCCCGCCGGGCAGCGGACCACGCCGCAGCCGGCCGCGCTCGACGTCGCCGGGATGGCGCAGTCGATCACCCACGCCGCCTACGTGCTGCGCAAGCACGAGCCCGACCGCCCCGTCGCGGACGTGCGCGCCGCCTCGGACGCGTTCGTGAGCGCCTTCCTGACCACCTACGCCGAGCGCCTCGACGGCCTCGGTGCGGCGGAGCTCCTCGAGCCGGCCCTGATCGAGCCGTTCCGGCTGCGCCAGGTCTGCCGGGAGTTCACCTACGCCGCGACCCATCTGCCCCGCTGGTCCTACGTGCCGGAGGCGGCGATCGTGGACCTGCTCGACGAACCCCCGCACGACCCAGCGCTCGACCACACGGAGAACCGATGAAGCCCGACCTGTTCCTCGCCGACCTGCAGCGCAAGCCCGAGGCGCTGCGCGCCCTCGCCGGCGTGCTGCGCGAGGGCAACCCGTGGGCGTTCCTCGGGGACCGCGCCCCGGAGCGGGTGGTCCTGCTCGGCATGGGCTCCTCGACGTACGCCGCCGGCGTGGCCGCCGCGCGGCTGCGGGCCCGCGGGATCACGGCCGTCGCCGAGTTGGCCAGCAGCGACCTGCTGCCGGCGTGGGGCGAGGGCACCCTGGTGGTCGCGATCTCCGCGTCCGGCGGCTCCAAGGAGACGCTCGACGCGCTGACCCGGCTCGCCCCGGGGCGCACGCTGGTCGCGCTCACCAACGTCGCCGGCTCGCCGGTGACGGCGGGTGCCGACCACACCGTGCTGATGGAGGCGGGCGCAGAGGAGGGCGGCGTGGCGTGCCGCTCCTACCAGCACACGCTCGCGCTGCTGCTGGCGCTCGAGGCGCACCTGACGGGGGAGACCCTGGACGCCCTGCTCGCCACGCTGGACCGGACGGTCGAGGCCACCGAGCACCTGCTCGCCACCGAGGACGACTGGCGCCCCGAGGTGGCCCGGCTGCTCGACGGCCCGACCGGCTGCAGCCTCGCCGCGCCGGCCCGGCGCCTCGGCTCGGCCCAGCAGTCCGCGCTGATGCTCCGCGAGGGGCCGCGGCGCGGCGCGATCGGCTGCGAGTCCGGCGACTGGGCGCACGTCGACGTCTACCTGACCAAGAACACCGACTACCGGCTGCTCTCCTTCGCCGGCTCCGCCTGGGACGACGGCATCCTGGAGTGGACCGTGCCGCGCGGGACGACCGTGGTCAGCGTCGGCGGTGAGCTCGGCGCGGCCGACGGGACCGGCGACGCGGCGACGTCCACGCTGCGCTACCCGCACGACACCGACGACGACGTCCGGCTGCTCACCGAGACGCTTGTGGTCGAGTTGGTCGCCGCTCGGCTCTGGCTGGAGGGCTGACCCGGCCTCGCGCCGCGTGGGGGTCGTGTGCCCCAGACCCCGGTATCCGGGGTTCTCAGGCACACGACCCACACAATGCATCGAGCCCCGGCCTGAAGAAGGCCGGGGCTCGATCGCCTGGGGTGAGTGACGGGACTTGAACCCGCGACATCTGCGACCACAACGCAGCGCTCTACCAGCTGAGCTACACCCACCATGTCCCGTCCTGCCGAACGGGCGTGCACGAGTGTAGACGTTGGCCCCCCGGTTCGTTGAATCGGGGAGACCCGCGCCCGCGGATGCCCGGGATGCCGCTCGGGCAGCCGCCCGGACCGCCGCCCGGCTACTTCTGCGACGCGCTGCCGGTGAGGCCGGTGATGGAGCCGCCGTGCCGCTCGGCGGCCGCCTTCGCGGCGTCCGAGTCGGGGCCGGGCTGGGGCACGAAGGCCACCTCCCGGTAGTACCGCAGCTCCTCGATGCTCTCCTGGATGTCGGCCAGCGCGCGGTGGTTGCCCCGCTTGGTCGGCGCGTTGAAGTACGCCTTCGGGTACCAGCGCTTCGACAGCTCCTTGATCGAGGAGACGTCGACGATCCGGTAGTGCAGGAACTCGTCGAGCGTGGTCATGTCGCGGGCCAGGAACCCACGGTCGGTGGCCACCGAGTTGCCGGCCAGCGGCGGCCGGCTGTCGGCCGGGCAGTGCTCGCGCAGGTAGGCCATCACCTGCTCCTCGGCCTCCTGCAGCGTCACGCCGTCGGCGAGCTCGTCGAGCAGGCCGGAGCTGGCGTGCATGTTGCGCACGAACTCGATCATCTGGTCCAGCGCCTCCGCGGGCGGCTTGATCACGATGTCAACGCCGTCCCCCAGCACGTTGAGGTCGAAGTCGGTCACCAGCGCCGCCACCTCGATGAGGGCGTCACTGCCGAGGTCGAGCCCCGTCATCTCGCAGTCGATCCAGACCAGTCGTTCGTTCACGGCTCAGCACCCTACGCCGTGCCCCCGACCTCGTGACTCTCAGCGGACGTTCAGGGCGAGGGACTACCCTTCCGCCCGTGGAACGGGGACGGATCTGGGCGTGGCTCGGCCTGCTCGCACGCCTGGTGACCGGCACGGTGTGGGTGGTGGCCGGTGCCCTCAAGGTGACCACCCCCGACGCCAGCATCGCCGCGGTGCGCGCCTACGAGCTGCTGCCCGGCAACACCGCCGAGGCGGTCGGCCTGGTGCTGCCCGCGCTCGAGATCGCGGTCGGGCTGGCCCTGATCCTCGGCGTCTTCGCCCGCGGCGCCGCCGTGCTGAGCGCGCTGCTGTTCGCGGCGTTCATCGTCGGCATCGCCTCGGTGTGGGCGCGCGGCATCGAGATCGACTGCGGCTGCTTCGGCGGCGGCGGTGCGAAGGAGGGTGCCGCGTCGGCGTACCCGTGGGAGATCGCCCGCGACGCCGCGCTGCTGGCCGCCTCCCTGCTGGTGGTCTACCTGCGCCGGACGCCGCTCGCCCTGGACACGCTCCTGTTCCCCGACCGCGAGCACGACGAGCACGACGACGAGTACGACGAGCACGACGACGCCGACCCGACCAGTGCGCCGGACGACCACCCGGCCACCGCCTCCTGATCGACGAAGGACACCCACGCCCGATGGCAAGCAGCAACTCCAAGAAGGCCGCCCGTACCCAGAAGGCCGCCGCCGCGCGCGCCGAGCAGCAGCGCCGCGAGCAGCGGCGCCGGATGCTCACCATCGGCGGCGTCGTGCTGGCGATGCTGGTGATCATCGGCGGCATCCTCGCGATCACGCTCAACGAGCAGAGCAAGAAGGACGAGAAGCTGGCCGCGGCCGGCAGCGCGGCCAGCAGCTACGGCGTGACCATCGGGCCCGACGACGCGCCGCACGACCTGGTCATCTACGAGGACTTCCTCTGCCCGTACTGCGGCGAGCTGGAGAAGCGGACGCGCGACGACCTCACCGAGCTCGCCGCCGCGGGCAACGTCCAGGTCGAGTACCGGCCCTTCGACCTGCTCAGCGGCTCGTTCGGGGACTACCCGATCCGGGCCACCAATGCCTTCGCCGTGGTCCTCGACGAGTCCGGCTCCGACGTCGCGAAGCAGTTCCACGACCTGCTCTTCGAGAACCAGCCCTCGGAGCAGAACCCCGACGCGATGACCGA
This sequence comes from Nocardioides sp. YIM 152588, assembly GCF_040191335.1. Lineage (NCBI taxonomy): Bacteria > Bacillati > Actinomycetota > Actinomycetes > Propionibacteriales > Nocardioidaceae > Nocardioides > Nocardioides sp. YIM 152588. The sequence continues at coordinate 82,899 of NZ_JBEGDJ010000014.1, forward strand.
CGACGACCTGGTCGACCTGGCCGTGGAGGCCGGCGCCGACGAGGCCGACGTGCGCCCGGGCATCGAGGACCTGGCGATGGAGGACTGGGTCACCGAGGCCACCCAGGAGGCCCGCGACGCCGGCGTCAGCGGCACCCCCACGGTCATCCTCGACGGCGAGCAGTTCACCGACGGCCGCACCGTCGACGAGCTGGCCGACAACCTGGTCGCCGCGCTCCAGTGACGGCCCTCGCGGGTCCGCGGGGGTGACATCATCGGGTGCCATGACACCCGCTGAGCGCTCCGCGTTCGTCGCCGCGCTGCCGAAGGCCGAGCTGCACGTCCACCACGTCGGCTCGGCCTCGCCGGCCATGGTCGCCGAGCTCGCGGACCGCCACCCCGGGATCGTGCCCAGCGACCCCGACGAGCTGCGCCGGTTCTTCGAGTTCCGCGACTTCGCCCACTTCATCGAGGTCTACCTCGCGGTGGTCGACCTGATCCGTACGCCGGAGGACATCCGCTTCCTCACCTACGAGATCGCGCGCGAGCTCGCCGGCCCCCAGGGCGTCCGGTACGCCGAGCTCACCTGCACCCCGTACACGTCGGTGCTGCCGCACGTGGCCGACCGCGGGATGCCGATCGAGGCCTACACCGAGGCGATCGAGGACGCCCGCGTCGCGGCCGAGCGCGACCTGGGGATCGTGCTGCGCTGGATCTACGACATCCCCGGCGAGGCGGGCCTGCCGGCCGCCGACGCGACGCTGGGGTTCGCCCTCGACCACGCCCCCGACGCGCTCGTCGGGTTCGGCCTCGGCGGCCCGGAGATCGGGGTGCCGCGGCCGCAGTTCAAGCCGGTCTTCGACGCCGCCCGCGCCGCCGGCCTGCGCTCGGTGCCGCACGCGGGGGAGACCACCGGCCCCGAGACCGTCTGGCACGCGCTGCGCGACCTCGGCGCCGAGCGGATAGGCCACGGCACCTCGGCGGCGCAGGACCCGGCGCTGCTGGCCCACCTGGCCGAGCACGGGATCCCGCTGGAGGTCTGCCCGTCCTCGAACGTCGCCACCCGCGCCGTGCCGTCGCTGGCGGAGCACCCGCTGCGCACCTTCGTCGAGGCGGGCGTCCCGGTCAGCATCAACTCCGACGACCCGCCGATGTTCGGTACCACGCTCAACCGCGAGTACGAGATCGCCGCCGACCTGCTCGACCTCGACGCGGCGGGGATCGCGGACCTGGCGCGCGCCGCGGTCGACGCCTCGTTCGCGCCCGACGACGTCAGGGCCCGGATCCACCGGGAGATCGCTGACGCGACCGCTCCGCTCGGCGGCGCTGCAGGCGCGCGGTGACCCAGAGCGCGACCAGCATCAGCAGCAGCACGTCGGCGAAGCCCGCGATCGAGGCCCAGGGCAGGTCGATGTCGCCGGCCTCCAGGTTGGCGTAGAACGAGCCCAGCGGGGTGAGCAGCGGCCAGAGGACGACCAGGTTGCGCGCGACGGCGAACGCGACGGCGTACACGACGCCGAGGCCGGTCAGGAAGAGCAGCTCGACGCCCTCCATGCCGTAGCCGACGTGGTAGAGCCCGTAGAGGGCCGCCGCCCCGAGCACGCCGGCCGGCTGGCCGTACTGCGCGGTCAGCCGGGTCTGGACGAAGCCGCGGAAGAAGACCGACTCGAAGACGCCGACGACGAGCGACATCACCAGCAGCGGCACCCAGTCGCCGGCTGCGGGCAGGTCGTAGCCGCGCAGCGTCAGCATGTACTGGACGCCGGCGAAGACGAGCGCGAAGCCGAGCGCGACGCGCAGGTTGTCGCGGCGCAGGCCGAGGTCGGCGAAGGGCCGGCCGCGCACCAGCACCGTGTAGACGACCGGTCCGACGACGCCCAGCAGCAGGGCGGCGGCGAAGCAGAGGAACAGCCCCGCGACGTGGTCGGTGGTGAAGCCGACGAACGCGACGCGCTCCAGGGCCACCACCCCGACGTAGAGCGCGCCGATCGCGACCAGGTCGGCGCGGTCGGGTCGTCGGGGCCGTCGCTCGAGCGCGCCCGGGAGCAGCGCCACCAGCGCGGCCGCGGCGACCACCGCCAGCAGGTACCAGGCGCCCTCCGCTGCCGGCAGCAGCAGGAGGGCGAAGACGACCCACCCGCCCCACAGGAGCCGGCGCCGCCGGGAGCTGGTGATCGCGACGACCACGTCGTCCACGTCCCCAGTACAACCCCGGCGTGCGCCGCGCGGGAGGGGCGATGGTCCCGCCCGCGCGGCGCGCTGGTCAGCGGACCCGGACCGTCAGCCGCTTGGTCGCCGCGCGGTGGGTCGGGCTGCCGGCGTACCGGACGGTGACCTTGTGCCTGCCGCGCTCCAGGTTCCGCACCGTGACCGTGGCGCGGCCGCGCCGGACCTTCGCCGTGACGGCCTTGGCGCCGGAGACCGTGACCGTGACCTTGCCGGACACCCGCGTGGTCGGCTTGTCCTCCAGGGAGAGCCGGACGCTCACCCGGGCGATGCCCGCGCGACCGACGGCCCGCGCGCGCAGGGTCGCCTTCTTCAGCGCCGCGACGGCCGTCTCCGCCGAGGTGGCGGTGAGTGGCTCGAACGAGACGAGGGTGTCGCTCCCGGCCTCGATCGGCGCGTCGGGACGCTGGTAGGTCACCGCGGCGGTGATCCGCCGGCCCGCGTCGGCCTTGGTCAGCCGGTAGGTCGCCCCGGTCGCCCCGGTGATCGCAGCGCCGTTCCGCAGCCACCGGTAGGTGGGGGTGAACCCCTCCGGCGCGTGAGCGGCCGCGGTGAGCGTGCCGCCGACCTCGGCGGTGCCGCTCACCTCCGGCGCGACCGGCGCGCCGCCGGCGGCGGACGAGCAGGTCAGCTTGAGCACGATCTCGGTGCGCTCGACCGGCACCTGCATCGGGTCGGTCGACCCGCTGGTGCACCCGTCCTTCGAGGCCTCGACGAGGTACCAGCCCGCGATGACGTCCCAGTGGAACCCGCCGTCGGCCGGGGTGGTCCACGGGTTGACCCGGTTCGACGGCGACATCACGGTGGACCCGTCCGGGACGGGCGCGTACATGCCGTGCATCGTGTCCGACCGGAGCAGGACCACCGTCGCGTCGCCCACCGGGCGGCCGTACTGGTCCACCACCGTGCCGGAGGGGTCGATGTAGACGTCGAACGCCGAGGTCGTGGGCTCCTCGCCGGGGCAGGTGGTGGTGAAGGAGACCCGCACGGAGCCGTGCAGCATGGGGATCGTCCCCTGGAGCTTCCCCGGCGTCGTCTCGGTCATGGTCCCGGTGGAGACCTGGCCGTCGAAGTCGCTGGTGAACGTGTAGGTCACCGTGGCGCCGGTGCACGGTGCCGTCCAGCTGAAGGCCTGGCCCATCTGGACCGCGGGAGCACCGGAGTTGCTGATGCCGATGGTGGTCAGCTGAACGTCGGCCGGGACGGGGTCGGCCACCCGGGTGCCGAGGTAGACGCCGGTCTCCTGCCCGGCGACGACGGTCGCGGTGACCGGGTCCGGGAGGTAGCGGCGGTCGGACGACTGGTCGGCTCCCGGGGTCGGCGACAACCCGAGGGCACTGTCCACGCCGGCGCTGGTCTGCCAGGTCACCGTGTAGTCGCCCGGGGTGAGGCCGGTGATCGCCGTCTGCGGTGAGGTGACGGCGACGTGGGTCGCGGTGACGCACTTCCGCGTGGTCTCCGCCGGGCAGGCGACCACGGTCAGCCGCTGGGACCGGAAAAGGGAGCGGTTGGGGCCGGAGACGAGCAGCGTCCCGGTGGTCGCCGGGGCGGGGTTGCGGATCGAGAGGTTGTACCGGCCGGGCGTCGTCGAGTCCAGCGACCCCGCCACCAGCGGCCGCTGGCCGGTGTCGGTGACCCCGACCGGGGCGGTCAGCTGGGTCCAGCCGATGGCCGAGCCCTCGCTCGTCGCCGCCGGGTTGAGGGCCATGCCGACCATGAGGAGATCGCTGTCCCACGCCACGCGGTCGTAGTTGAACGTCACGTCGGCGTCCCCGGCCTGGCGGCCCGGCGCGCCGTCCACCGAGGTCAGCAGCAGCTGGAAGGTGGTGGTGCCGGGGGTCGTCTCGTAGGGGTCCGGCTGGGCCTCCCACACGACGCAGAGGGTGTGCTCGTCGGTGCCCCAGCTGACGGTGCCGCCCGCGGGCCAGCCGGCCGAGGTCGCGAACGGTGCCAGGGTGGGGGCCGTGACGGAGGCGCCGGACATGCCGCCGTCGGCGCCAAGGCTCACGTAGCCGTGCGTGGCGACGTACGCCGAGCTGTACGGCGTGCCGCCGACGCTCAGCGGGAACGGCAGGTCGACCGTGGCGCCGTCGGGATCCGTGATCGGGGTCCGGTCCGCGCAGGCCGGCGCCGCCTGCCCGGCGACGGTGCCGAAGTCGGACGTGGGGGTGGCGGCCAGCGTGACCGCGGGGACGACGACCGGGGTCGTCGAGTCCACGGTCAGGGAGGCCGCGGACGCCTTCCCGTTGGCGGGGAGGCCGTCGCCGCCGCCGAGGTAGGCGGTCCCGTGGCCCTCGGCGCCCAGCTTCAGGGTGTAGGTGCCGGAGAGCGCGGTCAGCGAGTACGCACCGGACTCGGCGGTGGTGGTCTCCTGCTGGACCCAGGCGGACCCGGTCCACCGGTACAGCGTGACGAGCGCGTCGGCCGGGTCCACGGTGCCGGTGATGCTGCCGATCCTTGGCAGGGCGAACGTCGGGACGACGTACCGGTCGTTGTCGGCGACCACGTAGGTGGTGGAGCCGACCAGACCCGGCGGCGTCAGCAGGCCGTTGCCGTAGATCGCGTCGGCGTAGCGCAGCGTGTAGATGCCGTCGGGGAGGGACCGGAAGGCCCAGCGGCCGTCGTCGTCGGTGGTGGTCGTCAGCGCCGGATCGGCCGACGTCCACGCGGAGGCGTCCTCGTCCCAGGCCAGCGCCTCCACCGTGGTGCCCGCGGGCGCGTCGGTGACGGTGCCCGCGAGGGTGTCGGTGATGGCGGCGACGTCGAAGGTGAGGGTCGGGAAGGTGTGAGGTCCGGTCAGGGTCACCCCGACCGCGTCGTCGAGGGCCTCGGCGTCGCCCGCATGGACGGTGACGTCGCGCGTGGTCGCCGAGACCGTGTACGTCGAGTCGGGGTCGACCTCGTCGAAGCCGATGCTGTAGGCGCCGTCGGCGCCGGTGGTGCCGCTGGCCGCGCTCTCCCAGCCGCCGCCGAGCGCCTTGCGCCACACGGTGACGTCGGCGCCCTCGACCGGGTCGTCGTCGGAGGTGACGACCGTGCCGCTGACGTCGCCGGGGATCGCCTGCGTGGTGCCGTGGGGGTGGACCAGCGCGATGACCTCGCTGCTCGAGCCCTGGCCGAGGCCGATCGTCGTGGCGTCGGCCCGCCGGGAGGAGACCGCGTCGACGTTGGAGACGTACCAGCCGTCGTCGATCGCCGCTGCCGAGTAGCGCAGGTAGAACTCGTCGTAGTAGTACTCGCCGTCGTAGGTGACGGCGACCGGGACCTGCATCGAGTAGTCGCCATCGGCGTCGGTGGTGGCGCTGCCGACGACCTCGCCGGGAGTGGCGAGGGCCACGGCCTGGACGGTCACGCCCGCGACCGGGTCGCCGGGGGTGCCCCACGAGCCGGGGACGCAGGTGAAGTCCCAGGGCTCGCAGACGATCTCGGGGCTGCTGGTGTAGAAGCCGACGTGACCCTTCAGGACGCCGGTCGGCAGGGCGGCGGAGGCCGGTGCTGCCAGGCCGACGGTCTCGACGACGGCCGCCATCAGCATCAGGATCAGCAGGCCCGCGACGCGCCGTGGCGCCGCTCCCGGCCGCCCGCCCGTGGTACCCGCCTGCGGTCGCTGCATCGATCGTCCTCCCGTCGCCGGGGCGCGACGTGCACCCCCGCGGGTACTTCGGCAGGCGGGCGTCGGATCTGACCGGTGCGCCCGGCGCCGGACCGGAGCGCTCCCTGGGGCATACTGGCCGCGGGCTCCGGCCCGAGGCCTCCGTAGCTCAGCTGGATAGAGCAGCGGCCTTCTAATCCGCGGGTCACAGGTTCGAATCCTGTCGGGGGCGCCGAGAAGCGTCGGCGCGGCGGCTCCCGGCCGGGCGCCGCCGCGCCGAGGTCGCGGGGCGCCGGACGTGCTCAGCCGGTGACCCGGAGCGCCTCGTCGTCGAGGTCGTGGCCGGCCGCGCAGGTCAGGGCGACGGCCACGTCGGCCCCGCAGCCGTCGTGCGCGACCGCCGGGCCGCCGCCGGGGGTGTGCCGCTCGCCCCAGGCGACCAGCGCCATCAGGATCGGCACCAGCTCGCGGCCGGCGTCGGTGAGCACGTACTCGTGCCGCTCCCGCTGCCCGGGCTCGCGGTAGGGGACCTTGGTCAGCACGCCGGCCGCGACCAGCTCCTTGAGCCGGGTGGCGGCGACGGCCTCGGTGATCCCGGCGCGCTTGGCGAGCGCGTCGAAGCGGTGGGTCCCGTAGGCGACCTCGCGGACCAGCAGCAGCGACACCCGGTTGCCGAACAGGCCGATCGCGCGGCCGAGGGGGCAGTGGTCGCCGAGCGGCTCGTCGCCGCGGGCGGCGAGGCGCCCGCCCAGCACGATCGTGGTCATGGGGAGAGATTACCCCTGGCTCGGAGCATCCATAGTCAGGTAGCGTGCTGGCTATGACAAAACAAAGCCAGGGGATCGCCGCCGCGGTCACCGTCGGCGCCGCCTTCCTCGCCGGCGCCGACCTCTTCATCGTCAACGTCGCGTTCGACGACATCGCCCGCGACCTCGGGGGCGGGTCGACCACGCTCGCCCGGCTGAGCTGGGTGCTGACGGCGTACGCCGTCGTCTTCGCCGCCCTGCTGGTGCCGTTCGGCCGGGCGGGGGACCGGTACGGCGCCCGCCGGGTCTTCCTCGGCGGCCTGGTCGTCTTCACGGCGGCCAGCGCGGCCTGCGCCGTCGCCGGCGACGTGGAGACGCTGATCGGCTTCCGGGTCGTCCAGGCGGTCGGCGCCGCGGCCATGACGCCGGCCAGCCTCGGGCTGCTGCTGGCGGCGCTCCCGCCGGAGCGGCGGCCCCGGCCCGCCCGCGCCTGGGCGCTGGAGGAGGCCGGCTTCCTGGTCACCAACGGCGGGTACGTCGACTCCGGCCTCGCCGAGGGCACCGTCGCCTACTCCGAGCCCGGCGCCGGGACCATGC